>NZ_JBHUMO010000045.1:0-620 GCF_042685105.1 Enterococcus camelliae
GAGGTATAAACGTTACCTGGGCGTAATTCTGCGCCAAGAAACATTCCGGTTAAGCCATCAAAAGCGACAAGAGGATGATAGCCGTTAGTCTGATAGTGATTGTTGAAATCTGCGCTTTCTTGATTTCCGTATGTGTCCGAATGAGTAGAATCAAGATCAATCACCATGTCTTGGATGTTATTTTGAGCGATCTGCATATCTGCCAACTGCTGGGCCACCTGCATAAACTGAGGGATAGTTTCTTTTGTGATTGCTTGGAAAAAGCGACTAATCGTTGGTTGTGATGCCAGAGTGTTTTTGTTGGAAAAGATAGTTTTGAAGATCGGGTCTAGTCGTAATCGATTCGCTGCGACATCTTTTGAGTAGCCAGCGATATGCTGTAAAAGTAGTTGCTCTATTATATCGTTATACGTATGATCTGGGTTTTTTCGGCTGTCAGTTAGTTTTACCTGCTCTTCAAGTATGCTTGAAAACCCAATCCGGTTCATAAACTCTTTTATCAGAACAAGACCGCTATCTGAAGAAATTTTGCCACCATCGTTGGCAAGTGTAATATTTTTATTGAAAGTTAGTTGTTTGTGTTGTAAAGTCGACATATGGGCACTCCTTGCTTGTATTGT
>NZ_JBHUMO010000046.1:0-40605 GCF_042685105.1 Enterococcus camelliae
ACGATTTATGCCAGTAATCTGAAAAAAATCATGCACCTATTATATCAAAAATTAGAGGGAAATGTTGTTATATCAAGGAAAAATTACTGTTCAGGAGACATTAAATATGAGTTTGATTGTATACGAATATTTGGGTTGAAAGAACGATGCAATTCAACGGCTTTCCCAACAAGTGTACTATTTAAGCTAAGAAAAATATCAACCTTTGTATTATTTTGTCCCAAACAATACAAACTTCCTTGAATGGTAACATAACTAAGATTTGTGACAGAAAGTAACGATTGGATTGTACTGTTCTCCAATAATGAACTACTTTTACTCATCGAAATGGATTCAACTGTCGTCGCAAATGATTGCAAACTTGAACGGCTATTTAGAGTAAGTGAGCCAACAAAACCTGGTTGTTCAATCGAACTATTTTTCATTATTAATTCAGATTCTTTTGCCCAGACACATGGATACTCCTGGTCACTCATTGCTTCCATACCTACATTTTCAAACTGTACTTTTGAAGTGTCAATGAAAACCGTGTTGCTATTCTTTTTCCCATATATGTTAGTATCTTGAATCGTTGCTTCTGAATGAATGACAGCAATTTTTGGTAGGTAACAGTCACTCATCTGTAAATGAGCATTTCCTTTCACACCTAAAGAAAATGCTGATTTTTCCTCATGATTAATACTAATATTTTGTATAGTGCCATTAGATTCACTATCAAGCAATACACCATACTTGTCACTTTCACCAATAAAATTAAAATGACAATTTTTGATAGTAACCATTGCTTTTTTTCTTGCCCAGATTGCACTTGTATTTTTAGATGGCTCAAACCAAAGATCTACAATAGTCACTTGGCTATTCTCAATGACAATACAACCATCTAACGTATTACTAAAATCTCTTGTACCATCTTCATTTTTGGTACAGTGACCCATCAACGTAATGGATTTTTTTATAATAAAAGACTCATCGAAAGGAAAAATAATGCCTTCTTCAAATTCAATCGTGTCGCCATCATTCATCGCCTCATAGGCTTGCTGAAAGTTCCATGTATCATCAGAAAAACCAACTTTATAAATACTCATTTTAACCTCCAAAATTTTAACTCTTTCTAGATAACCGGTGAATCAATCTATTTCAGTATAATACATTAGCTCAAAAAAGAAAGATTGAAATGAATTGAGTGGACCCATTTTACATGGCTACTGCTTCGAAAACATTCATTTTTCTCAATTCAGCGGATAAAATTTTTTACTAGTTTAGATAAACCATGTGATAATTGTTCAAAAAAAATAATTTCTCTCTTCGCTTGGTACAATTCGGTCAATTTCATGATAAAATGAATGAGCCTCCTTTTTTTGTTTTGTTTGTTTTTAGCAATTCAACTTTAACATAAATGGAGGTTCTTTTTATCCACAAATTCAAATTAGAAATAGCGGAGTATTCACGTTTTGCACATGTGAATACTCCGCTTGGCTTTATTATTCTATTTATTCACAAAATTTTTGGTACACTCAAAATTATCGACTTTCTTTTTTTCCTTTCGTTGCTTCATTGATAGCAAATGCCATCCTCCATACCATACTACTCTCATAGTTCATCTATTATTTTTTCAAGACATCCCACAACTTCATACGGAAAAGCTTGCCTACTTTAAAGAAACGAAGGAAAAACAAACCATTTCTAAAATCACAATGAACTTCAAAACTAGCTTGCCTTGATTGCTAGATTCTTAAGTTCATTACATTGTCAGAATTATTCCTTATTAAGAAAAAATTTCTTAGTTTACGACATCGTGACAGGCGCAATCGTTCCATCATCATTAAATACGAGTTGATCCATGCAAAGTTCTCGTTTAAATGGATTTTCTTCACCAATTGATCGTCGATGATAAAAAATATAATAGTTTCCCGTTTTAGGATCTTCCACTACTGAGTGATGTCCAGAACCGGTTGCTAATTTACCATCTTGCTTGAGAACCGTTCCCATTGGTTTGAATGGCCCCGCTAGATTATCAGCTATGGCGTAGACAACTCTGTAGTCAGCGGTTGTCCAATCTCCTTCAGACCACATAAAATAATATTTGTTGTCTTTTTTCATCATAAAGGGGGCTTCCACGTAGCCTTTTGGAGTCACATTTTTAAATATCTTCCCCAAGTTATCCGGTACAAATCCATCTAACGTATCATTCATTTTAACCAGATTACAATTTCCCCATCCGCCATAGAAAAGATAAACAGCATTTTCTTCTATATACGCATGAACATCAATCGGTTGAGCGCCGTTAATAAAGTTTCCAACTAAAGGACGACCTAGCACATCTCTATATGGCCCTTCAGGAGTCAAAGCTTCAGCAATACCTAATCCACCCAATTGATTGTCTTCTTGAATGTCATTGCTAGAAAAAGTTAGATAATACTTATTTTTATACTTAAACTGTGAAGGAGCCCATAAAGCATGCGTTCCCCAAGAAAGATCAGTCAATGTTAAAACCTTATCTACTTTCTTCCAAGTTACAAAATCCTCACTTACAAAAGCATCAAACCAGCATTGATCTTCATAAGAAAAAAGATCAGTATTTTTCAAAGGTGTATAAGGTGGATAAGAAAGTGTACAAAAAACCCAACATTTCCCATCATAAATACGTGCTTCTGGATCTGC
Source organism: Enterococcus camelliae (assembly GCF_042685105.1). NCBI lineage: Bacteria > Bacillati > Bacillota > Bacilli > Lactobacillales > Enterococcaceae > Enterococcus > Enterococcus camelliae. Next base: position 2,662 of record NZ_JBHUMO010000046.1, read on the forward strand.
ATAATATCCTTTAACGATTGGATTCATCTATTTCCTCCTCTTCATTTAATATGTATCAACAAGCGAAGAAACGCTTAATGCGTTCAGCAACTGTTCTTTTGTTTCAATCCCCATTAGTTGAGAATGAACTTTGGATAAACCAATTTTTTTCTGTTTCCCTATAGGTAAGTCAAAATAATTATCATCAAAGCAATCACTGCGTTCATTTAAAGTTAGTTTGACATATTTGCAAAGAGAATCGGCCTCAATACAAATAGAATAATTTTCATCTGATTCTTCGATATCAAGCGTAAAACAAGGTTTCTCTAAATCAATCAGTCGATGAGGACTTAAAAAAGTAACATCAGAAGATACTTGGTTACCGATGAGCGGCTCAAATTCACTAAATACTGCAAGCTGACATTTACTATACTGTTTTAACAATGTGTCTAGATTCACCTCAACCGACACCGTTGTATAAGGTTTTACCACACAATCAAAAAGAAAATTTTCACTCTGATCATTCTTAATTGTGCTAACAGTAGTAGTTAATTTACCATGAATTTCTTTCGAGGTTTCATTGATAACCGTTACCTTGAACTCTTCTGATAAGTCAGCGATTTGGGTAATAGCTAATGGTTGAAATGCACGTTTTATAAAATAATGTGAGGCCTTTTTATAGCCATAGTAATCTATGGTGGACCAAGAGGAACCCGGCCAACAGTCGTTAACCTGCCAATAAAGTGCACCATGACAACTATCTGGATGACTTCGCCAATAATCAATGCCAATCTTCATTCCAAATCCTTGAGTGTACTGTAAAACATCAACCAAGTTTTCAAAATTTGACGGATTTCTAAATTCATCAAGTAAATAGTTCATTGATTTATTAATTCCTCCATCCGCCTTTATATGAAAATCAATATCAGATGAGCGAAAATATCTCTGATCCTCGCTTGTATATTTTTTGATAGTGGGTAAATTGGGAAGTGACAAGAGTCCAAATTCTGAAACAAACTGACTCTCCTTTTGGTATTCAGAAAATGGTGCTAGACCATGCCAAACTTTCCAGTTATGCAAATCGCCACTTTTCGCATTGTCTGGATTATGCAACGCGACACCCGAAGAAGGTGAACAGGGCCAATATGTCGTATTTGGATCGTACTCATTAACCAAATCCGGAAATAAATTGTAAAAAATACTATGGTAATCCTGAACCCATTGATAATAGTTCTCAGATGTTTCAGGACTAGTCCACTGTGTCAATACTGCCTCCATCTCATTATTACCACACCAAAGAGCTAGTGAAGCATGATGCCTAATTCTTCTAATGTTGTCTTTGACCTCTTCAGTAATCGTTTGTCTGAACTTTCCATCATATCGATATACCGTACAAGCAAACATAAAATCCTGCCAAACCAGTATGCCATATTGATCACAAAGATCAAAAAAAGCATCATCTGGATAATAACCACCACCCCAGACGCGGAGCATATTATAGTGAGCATCAACACAAGACAAAATAATGTTTTCCATTGTCTCTTTTTTTCTTTCGCCTAGCAAGCTGTCTTCTGGAATATAGTTGGCTCCTTTAGCAAATAGTGGGCGCCCATTTACAACGAAATAAAAATCAGCTTGATTACTAGCATTCAGTGGTGTAACAACGTTAATTTCTCTCAAGCCAATTTTTTTGGTTAATTCATCGAATATTTTCCCACTTGAATGTCGTAGTTTTTGCGTAACAGTGTAAAGTGGCTGTTCGCCATATTCATTCGGCCACCATAGTCGTGGATTATGAATCGTTAACCGGACATTTGTTGACTCATTCTCTACAAATCTTTTTTCCTCACAAATAACTTCATCTGAAAGAGAAATAATCGTTTCAAGCTGCATTTCTCTGCTTGATTTTGGTGTATTTAGAAAAGTTGTCTCAATGGAAATATCTACCATCTTCTCATGATGAACTTGGGTTATATAGACCTCTTTGATTCTAGAGTCATCATAAGCTTCAATATAAATGGGACGCCAAATTCCCATATCTGGGAGTTGCGGTCCCCAATCCCACCCAAACATCGAATGAGCTTTTCTAATATGAGCATGTCCATTCATTACCATCTCATCCGAAAGCCCCCATAAAAAAAACTCTTTCTGTTTGCGTTCTGCATAAAGCACAGGACTATCAATTTTAATAGTTATCGTATTCTTTCCTACAATCAGAAAATTTTTCAAGTCAAATCTATAGGTTCGATGCATATTTTCGACATTTCCGATTATTTGATTATTCACAACAATCGTTCCTATAGTATCAATTCCTTCACAATTTAAAACAATGTAGTCATGATCAAGTAATTCTTGCGTCACTTGAAAATCATAAGTAAAATCATAATCATTGTAGCTAAGCTTTTTCAATAGCTTAGCATTGTCTTTATAAAACGGATGAGGAATTAGCTTTTCGTGAAGCAAAGCGCTATACATTGTCCCAGGAATGCGACATGGGATATTTTGATTTTCCCCACGCTTTGTCATCCTCCAAGTACCAGTCAAATCTAGTTTCATTAAACTCTCCTTATACGTATTACCTATCATTATTTTTTTGTTCATTCATTATAAAAAATATCCATGTACCCACTATTATCCTTTATTAGCATCTTTGAATATTCGGCTATCCTATCGTCGAGAAAAGAAACCTTTTTTAATTAACAGAATGTACTATCTCTCAAAGCTGGTCTTCTTCTAAATCTTTCGCTAGAGATAAACACCCCAAAATACCACTTTGATTAGGTAGCCCCCACTCTACAATATAAGAATCAACTGACTCAAACTCAATGTAACCAGATAATTGATGCAAGAATGCTTCGCGAATCTTCGTTAATAAATTTTTCTGATTCATAACGCCTCCACCTAAAATAATTACCTCAGGTGCTAAAATCAAAGTATAATTCATCAAAGCCTGTGCAATATAATCTGCTTGTAACTCCCAAACAGGATTCTCTTCGCCGATATCTTTTCCTGAAATACCCGTTCGCCCTTCTAGTGATGGGCCTGCCGCTAACCCCTCTAAGCAATCTTCGTGATAAGGGCAAGTTCCTACAAATAGATCTTGTGGTTGGCGTTTGATTCGAATATGGCCCATTTCAGGGTGGGTAAATCCTTCATAAATTTTCTGATTGACAATGATTCCGCCACCAATTCCTGTCCCAATAGTCAAATAAATGCAACTATTTTTCCCTTTAGCAGCGCCTAGTTTTAATTCTCCATATGCTGCTGCATTCACATCCGTTGTCCAAGCAATCGGACAATCAAAGTGTTTTTTTAACGTTCCTAATAAATCAAAATTTTCCCAACCAGCTTTAGGTGTTGCCAAAATATACCCGTAGTTTTTCTTTGACTGATCAATCCCAATCGGACCAAATGAACCTACACCCATTGATACAATTGATTCAAATTTATCAAAAAATTGGAAGACTTGTTCCAACGTTTCTGCTGTTGTGGTGGTGGGAATAGCAATGGCATCAATAATATTTAATTGTTCATCCGAAACAGCACAATTAAACTTGGTTCCACCCGCTTCGATTGCTCCATATTGTTTCACTTGCAAGCACCTCTTCTTATATTCTTAAATCTCTTTACTTTTTCTCCGAATTTTTACCATTCCAATTGTTGCTGAAACAATTCCCAATCCAATGAAGGATAAAAGGACTGATTGCGAAGTACCCGTCTTTGGCAATTTCTTAGCATCAGTTGATTCGCTTGCTTCATTCCTTGGTTTTTCTTTGGAATCGATGGTTGCTTCTAATTTTTTATCTGGCTTCGGCTCTGCTTTCGTTCCTGTTTCTGTACCTGTCTCGGTTTCTGTTCCCGTCTCGGTCTCCGTGCCTGTCTCAGTTTCCGTGCCCGTCTCGGTTTCTGTTCCCGTCTCGGTCTCCGTACCTGTCTCAGTTTCCGTGCCTGTCTCGGTTTCTGTGCCTGTCTCGGTTTCCGTCTCTCCTTCATCAACTACCGCTTGAAAATCATCAAAATAGAGGACACCACTTCCTTTTTCACCACCCATGTAGATAGCAAATTGAGAAATCGTCGCTAAACGATCAGGGGTCACAGTCGCCGTTTGATTTGATTCCCATGCTGCTGGTTTGAATTCATCGAAAGGAATTTCAACGATTCCTTGATAGGTAGTTGTTAATGAAAGTTGTTTTTCGAAACTAGTATCTCCAATTCGAATTTGAATCGTCAGTTCATTCTTTGGTAAAGGCTGTGGATTATTCATCCAAAATGTGAGCTTTTTCGCGTCTCTCCAATCTTTGTTTAGACTAATTTGTCTTCCAGCATACCCATTGGTACCAATCGAAAACGCATATTTCAAGCCATACTCACCCGTATGTTTATTTTGAGGATCCAATGAAAGGGTGATAGGGTCCCCATTTGAAGCATATTTTTGATTTAATAATTCATCAACACCTAGGTATCCTTCAAAATCATCAACGAGCAATGGTTGCTGCTCTTCACTTGTCTTCACGTAGAGCGTCGTCGTTTCAGTGGTTATTAACGCATTGTTTGAATAATATCTAAAAATGATGGATAGTTCACCATCTTTGAAAAGGTTCCCCAACTCCAAGACTTCTCCATAAATAGTATCTGTTCGTTCTAACTCTTTTTCCGGTGTTTTGCCGGCAATTTCATAGGTTACTTTGGCATGGTCATCATTTTCAACCATCGCATAGATTGGCAATTGCGACGTTCTCAAGGTTATTTTGTTTGTAGGGCTTAAAATTGTGAAGATAGGCTGAGGCGTGGATACCACCCCATCATTCTCAGGCTGATAGATTTGATTGACACTTTCTGAAACAAATAACGAATGAGGGTCATCGTAAAACGCTTGAAAATCCGGTAACAATTCATGATCGCCACCTAAATTGCCATATAGGTCTTTATAAGGGACATACATGTTTGTTGGTTCACCAAAATTTGCCCAAGTCAACATATAGGAAATTTTCGCTGCTTGTGAATCTGACTGAATGGCATTGAAAACTCTGGTATACCAATCCAATGTATTGCCAGTCTTATTGATTCCCTGAGCACTGTAACCGAATTCTGTTAAAGCGGCAATTTTCCCTTTTTCCTCTGCTATCGAGACAATCATACTTAAATCTGTTTTTAAAGCATTTAAAAATTCTTCTGAACCCGCATTGTCCTTTTGATCATAGCTGTCAATTCCAAAAATATCCACATACTCATCCCCAGGATATGTCCGCATGTATCGTTCCTGATCACCTGGATTGGTTTTATTTGGTGAATAGGCATAAAGAATGTTGTGAACTTGCTTTTGATTTTTTAAATAATTGACAGTGTAGCGATAAATCGCCTGATATTGCGCAGGCGTAGTGGTACTTTCCCCCCACCAAAACCATGAACCGGTTTGTTCATGAAAAGGTCGGAAAATAAAAGGAATGCTCTTTCCTTGCTCATCTTTTAACTGTTCTGCTAAGCTGGCAATTTGATCGAGCCATTGATTAAATTCAGTATTCTTACTGCCACCTGGCAAAATATTTTGAACAACATCGCCGGATAAATCACCATAGTAACCACCAGTGACAAAATTACGTGGATGCATACTCAATACAATGATGCCTCCTAAGCGATGAGCAACTTTCATTGAAGTGGCTGTATTCGCAATACTCTGAGAAACATCACCTGAAACGCCGGGACGTTCATTGCCATCTAAACTCCCCGTATCCCAACCAAAAACAGCCGGGTAATCTCCAACGGCATTTTTAACCTCAGACTCAGTGGAGCCCACTCGTGTACCTTCACCAGTTAGCGTGACCCCTTCATCCAGTGCATGTTGGTGGCCAAATAAAACAGAATCGCTTGCCTGTATTTTTTTGAGGTAACCAAATAATTCTCTTGTTTCCGTTGTTGCTTGCTGATCAACCATTTGCAGCGAATCTGCTTGCACTTTATTACTAGTCATCATTCCTATAAACCCCACACTAAAAACCATCATCCCAATCTTTTTCCAACTCTTCTTCACAAAATCCCTCCCAAATCTTCAAATTGCAATCGTTTTCAATATAAATTATAAATATATATTTTTATATAGTCAATATATATATTTATTTTAAACAAAAAAACAATCAGAAGATTGATCAAAAGTAGATACATCTTCTAATTGTTTTTTAGTATGACTCAGATAATTACGAGCTTTCAGCTGTTTGTATTGAATGAATAACTGCAGCTTGACTTTATGGTTTGTCTCTTGTCTAACTGTATAAACTATTTTTTTCAATCACTTCTTTTATCCATCTGCCCGATTTTTTAATCGTTTTGATTTGCGTATGAATATTATTTGAAATGAATCCATAACGGTTTCGATACGCATTTCCCCAAGACCAACAATCGATTGGTGTCCATAGATGGTAACCAAAGCAATTCGAACCTTCTTCAATCCCTCGATGGAGCCACTCTAGATGCTCTCTAATAAAATCAATGCGATAATCGTCTTCAATGATGCCATCAGAATTCATAAAGCGTTCTTCCCTAGAAACACCCATCCCATTCTCCGAAACAAACCAAGGAATGTTTTTATAATTTTCTTTGATATTTAAAGCAATATCATAAACTGCCTTAGGATAAATTTCCCAGCCTTTATCAATATTCATTCTTCTTCCAGGCATTTCATAATGATCATAATATCGAGTTGGCATCCAATCGCCAACCGAATTTGGGGCAATATCGGGTGCCTTCACTCGATTTGGATGATAAAAATTGACACCCAGAAAATCAATCGTATTCTCAGCAATGATTTGCAACTCTTCTGCAGTAGATTCCCAAATGACACCATCCTGCGTTAAGATTGCTACCAATTTTTCTGGAAAATGTCCATGAATAGCTGGTTCTAAAAATAGCTTATTGTTCCATAATTCTGCTATTTCGGCTGCATGAAGATCTTCTTGACTACTAGAAGCAGGGTAGGTCGGGGTCAGATTTAACACCGTACCGATTTTGTCACCTTTTTCATGCATTCCCATTTCTTTAAATTTTTCAATTACTTTCGCTGAAGCCAAATTCAAATTGTAAGCGACCTGCGCTGCTTTCTTACCATCTACTAACTTAGGGTAATGAAATTGATACAGATACTCACCATCTACCACCACCATCGGCTCATTGTGCGTCACCCATTCCTTCACCCGATCACCAAACAATTCAAAACATTTTTCGGCAAAACCAACGAATAAATCGACCACTTTTTTGGATTCCCACCCACCGTACTTATGGTACAATTCCACCGGTAAATCAAAATGATGCAAATTCATAACAATTCGAATGTCATTCTTAATGAACTCATCAATGACCTCATTGTAAAAACGCACGCCATCTTCATTCAAAGTATTCGTATCCAAATCCTCAATTAATCGCGACCACTGAATGGAGGTCCGAACACTGTTCAACCCAATTTCTTTCATTAATTTGATATCTTCACGAAAACTATTGTAAAAATTAGATGCTGTATCTGGTCCAACTTGATTGTAAAACGCTTCTGGTTCAATATCGTACCAGTAGTCAAACATATTCGCATGTTTTTTATTAAAACGTCCTTCACTCTGAGGGCCTGATGTTGCAGCTCCCCACCAAAAGTTTTTTGGGAAAACTTTTTCCATCTTTACTCCTCCTCCATAAACAATTCTTTTCTCATTCTATCTCCGAATCCAGGAATATATTCATGCCCATATTCGGGGTAAATGAATAATTTTTTTGGAGACGTTATTTGGTTATAAACAGCAAATTGGGTTTTTGGGTGACAAACTTGATCTTCCAAGCCCATACCCCAGACAACCTCCGCTTTAATCTCAGGAGCTAAATACTGAATATCAATGTAATCAAGCGCAGAGAAAAAGGCTTCTTCGTTTTTGTGCTCTGGGTCTCTAAATCGGAACCAATACGCCAATTCTTCATAAGCGGACTGATTCACATTTAATCGGAATGCTTCACGGTAATCACTTAGAAATGGATACAGTACGAACGCTTTTTTTATAGTTGGTTCCATTGCTGCACAGACGATTGCTTGTGCACCCCCCTGAGATGCGCCGTAGGTATACATTTGGTCCTCATTTGCAATGGTCATTTTTTTAACCAGTTGCGTAATTTGATAAATATCTAAGAAAACGGAACGGAAAAACAAATTAGCTGGCCCTTCTTCCACACCTCTGATAATATGCCCTTTTAATGTGCCCCCAACCGTTTTTTGTACATCCTCAGATTGACCACCCTGTCCCCGTACATCTAAAGCAACTACCAGATAGCCTTCCGCAGCTTGACCTACTTTATCTGACCAATCACCGGCACTACCATGATACCCATGGAATAAAAACATGACTGGCAACGTGCCACTAAATTTTTTGGGTTGCACCACTTGGGCATGAATTTTTGCCCCGCCAACTCCTGTAAAATACATATCAAAAGCTTCAACAATCTCTGAATAGATTTCATGAGGAACCAATTCATAGGTGTTGGCTAATTGATCGACTTCCAATTTTCCTTTTTCCCAGAAAGTCGCAAAATCACTTGGTTTCTGTCCACTTCCTTGATAATTGCCCCATTCTTTTTGAGCATCCTCTGCATACATCTCTAATCAACTCCTACCCTTTCATTCGCTCAAAGTTTGCCACTGCACCAATTAGATTGGCCTGTTGCTCAAATTCGCAGAAGACAACTTCCACGGTTAATTCACTGGCGCCATTTTGCTTCAAAATTTTGTTCAATTCTTCTTTAATTGGTGCTAGGATTTCTTTTCGTTGGGAAATGCCCCCTCCAATAGCAATTTGTTCTGGATCAATCACGAGACAAACATTTGCCATCCCTCGAGCCAGTGTTTGGTACCACTCACCCACATAATGAAGTGCCTCAGCATTCCCTTTATCAGCTAAATCAAAAATACTTTTCCCACTTAATGGTTGTTCACTAGGATGTTCCCGATTATACTTTTCAGCCCATTGAACGGGACTAGTTAATTGACTCAAGGTTCTCTTTTCATCCATTAACATATAACCAAACTCACCACCAAACAGATGAGCACCCTTTACTAACTCACCATTGATGGCAATAGCTCCTCCAATGCCTGAACCAATAATAAAGAAGGCTGTACTCCGTTTATGCTGGGCAACCCCATACTGCATCTCTGCCAAAGCAGCACAATTGGCATCGTTTTCAATTGTCACGGGAACGCCAAACAACTCCTCAAGTTCTTTCCCAATTGGAAAATGATGAATATAAGGTATCGCGCTGATTCCACCAATAATGCCCGCTTTTACATCGACTGAGCCTGGGGCACTAATTGCCACGCCCTCTAAATCTGAAAAAGACTTTGCCAATTCTTTTAGCGTTTGTTTCATTGCATCCCAGTTTGTTGGAGTGGCGAAACTTCCTAAATGACTAAGGTCACGATCTTCCCATAAGCCATATTTGATTGCTGTACCTCCGAAATCAAGCGCCAGAATTTTCATGAAAAATCTTCCTTTCTGTATTGTTTCCATTTTTATCATACCGCTTACTTTTTAATAAGTCTATACTTTTTTAAAATAAAGTTCATATAAAAAGTAGTCTCCTTAGTCTTTATCCGACTAACCGAACTACTTTTCACAATTATTCAATTAATCTCGCGTCAAAATTAACTCCACAGAAAACTCGTCGTAGCGATGGACAGAAGTTGAAAATTCAAATGCTGCTCCAGTATCTAAATAGGCAACCTGTTCTGCCACCGCGACAGGATCCCCTGGCTCAAGATTTAAATAGGTCGCTTCTTCATCCGTTGCTTTTCTGACCGAGACTTTTCGATGGGCACTCTGAATGGTTAATTTCAATTCGGATTCAATATATTCATAAATCGAATTTTCTAACGTCTTCTTTTTAAGACCAGGAATTAAGTCGATTGGCATGTACATCTGCTCCATGACACTTGGTTTCTCATCAATGTATCTGATGCGATAAATATCATAGACAAAACTTTCTGGTTCTAAGTTTATTTTCTTGGCAACAATCTCTGGTGCGTGAACGACAGAAAATAGCAACACTTCGCTTCTCACTTTTTTGTCAGGATTTAATGCTGTCGTGCCTCGAAATTGGTTTTTTACCGCAATACGCTCAATCTCATCTATAGACAGGTCTTTAACGAATGTACCTGCCCCTCTTCTCTTGATGATTAGCCCTTCCGCAACCAAAATGTCCAAAGCCTTCTTAACAGTCATTTTACTAACACCGTATTCTAGGCAAAGTGTTTTTTCAAAAGGAATCTGATCATTGGCATGATACACACCTTTTACAATTTTATTTCTAATGTCATTTGAAATATATATATATTTCTGCATAAAAAAAACCCTCTCACGATACTTCTGCCTTTATTTTACTCAATTTACTAGAAAAAGTATATCACTTACTCGCCATTTCAATTGCTTTCAGAAAATAAAGTTTCGAATGAAAATCACCCGGTAGTTCCCGACTCCAGTATTCTTGTTCTCTCCCTATAAAATTCCCTCCTAGACGAATACCATAAGATTGCAAATCACTGCCATTCCGTTTGGCTTCCTTTAATTGGTCATTTTCATAAACTTGATAGTCTTTCGTTTCATCGAGTCCAGCCAGTTTGATACGACGGTACGGTGAATTTGGCTCAGCTAAAATTTGATAAAAGCCGACCAATGCTTCCGTTTTTTCTTCATTGATTACCAGCCAACTGACAAAATTTGCCGATTCTGTTTCCAATCGATAGAAAGTTCCCAGGTTAATGAGTTGCTGATAGCGTTTGTACTGAGCAATTTGTTTCGCAATTTGGGCCTGCTCTTCATTTGAAAGGGCTAAGGGATTCAACTCGTAACCAAATGTACCAAACAAAGCAACATTTTTTCTCATCTCTAAAGACGTCACTCGTCCTACTTGGTGGTTCGGAACAGCGGAAACGTGACTACTGATGGCTGTCAGTGGATACACCAATGATGCACCGGTTTGAATTTTTAACCGTTCCACTGCATCTGTGTCATCACTTGTCCAAATTTGAGGAGAGTAATACAACATGCCTGGATCAAATCGCGCACCCCCGCCCGCACAAGACTCAATCAACAAATCCGGATAGTTTGCAATAATCTTTTCAAAGAAACGATAAACACCTAAAATATAACGATGCGCTACTTCTCCTTGTTGATCAGCTGGGAGTATAGCTGAGTATACCTCTGACAAATAACGATTCATATCCACCTTAATGTATTCAATTTCGGCGGTAGCTAAAACACGATTGACCTGCTCGAAAATAGCCTCCACAACCTCAGGATTGCCAAAATCCAATACGAATTGATTACGCCCATGCGAGCGGTTCTTTTCTGCATTGCCAATCACCCATTCCGGATGGTCAAGGTAAATAGCGGTATCTTTCGAAACCATCTCCGGTTCAAACCATAGCCCAAACTTCAAGCCAAGATCATGAATCTTTTGGGATATTCCTTGAATCCCATTGGGCAATTTTTTGTAATCTGGCTGCCAGTTTCCTAGTGAACCATTGTCATTGTTCCGACTGCCAAACCACCCATCATCTAAAACAAACATTTCAATACCCATTCGTTTGGATGCTTGCGCAATTTCAAGCAGGCGCTCCTCGGTAAAGTCAAAATACGTTGCTTCCCAATTGTTGATTAAAATTGGTTTTTCCTTCTTTTTCCAAGGACTTCGAATGACGTGTGTCGAAAAGAACTGATGGAAAGACTGACTCATCGAATTTAGACCAGCTTGGCTAAATACTATAATCGCCTCTGGAGTTTGAAACTGTGTCCCGGCGTCTAATTTCCATCGAAATTGATGCGGATTAATTCCTAACTGAATGCGTAATACATTATAGGTATCTTTTTCAATTTGGGCCAAAAAGTTGCCACTATAAATCAAACTAAACCCGTAAGCATTTCCTTGACTATTTGTAGTTGTCTCTTCGCAAATTGCTAAAAAGGGATTATGGACATGACTACTGGCTCCTCGAGTACTAGAAACATTTTGAATACCAGAATGGATTTTATCCCTTGCCATGATTGTCTCACGCGCCCACGCACCATCCAAGTGAATCCAGTCATAGCCACTATCAGGTATATCTAGGCTCAAGCTATGAATCCGATTAATCACAACAGTCTCATTCCCTCGATTGTCAATCACTTGTTGTCTAGTAACAATTGGCAGATTTAAATAGAGATGATAATGTAACGTCACGTACAATTCGGAATACAAATCCTTTAGCACAATAGCTAACGTCTCCACTTCCTGCTCACCGCCAAATGAACCAGGCAAGCCACCATCTACTGTTTTCCCAGCACGAATCGTATAGTGCTGAAATTCAAAATGACTGATATGATCACCGGCAGGATACTCAATATCAATCGCTGGCTCTCTAAAATCAGAACTTCCAAATACTGGAAATTCTTGCTTAATATGCTCAAACGACGTTAAATGACTGCCCCATTTCCAGTTATTCGATGGCCGAATTTCGCGTTCAATCATAAAGTCAAATGATTCATAATGCTGTATAGCTGAACCATAGTATAGTTGCTCAAGAATATTGGTTTCCTCCATCACGCGAAAAACATAACTAATTTGACCGTTCGTTAGATGGAATTCTTTGTTTTGCTCATTTACATAGATCATCTTCTATCTCCTTATTTGTCAACTTTTGTAGATAAATCTGATAGAGGAACAAATAAAGTCCAGGGAAAATAACCAATCCCAATAAATTTTTCGTTACGGTTATGACAATAAATAGAAAGAGGAGAATGAATCCGCTAAGGGTATAGTTGAAGCGTTCAAAAATTAGTTGCCGTAGTGTTTGATAAACCCGCTGTGCACCATTTTTTTCTGAACTGTTCAGATAGAGCGGATAAAAAAGTAAACAGCAAATCCATAAAAAACTACCAACTGCAACCAAAAAAATTGAAAAAGCGGACGGCTTTTGCAAAACAGTCAACCAACTTAGGATAAATAGGCTAAAGGCGAAAGTCGTTAAGCCAGATAAGAAAAGATCGTAAGGGACGGATTGTTTCTCTTTCCGCTTGGTTTTTCGAAAAGAATCATGATAAGGATCAGGTCCTTGAAGATACTCCATTAATTGTCCAATGGTTTTCCCCCATCCATAAATCACTCCTTTTTTTAGCAAAAGTCTCCAAAACAAACAGGAAACCTTCACAATGAAATAAATTGTTTCGATAAACCAAATCACTTTTGGACGACTCTTCAAATCAACTTCCTCCTAAATTTATTTTACAGAACCAGCTACACCATTATAGATATACTTCTGTAACGAAAGAAAGACAATCAAAATTGGTAAAATTACAATCACAACCCCAGCAAGAATCACTGGCCAGTTCGTACCATAAGGACCCTTAAATGCAAATAACGCTGTTGAAATAACTTTTAGATTGCGATCTGGCATGTATAAGAATGGATTATAAAAATCATTATACACGCCCACTCCACTAATAATAAGCATCGTAACAATCGGTGCTTTCAAGTTCGGTAGAATGATTCTCCAAAAAATACCAAAGTAGCTTGCCCCATCTAAATAAGCTGATTCATCAAGGGAAATAGGAATCTCATTCAGATACTGTAAGAAGACATATACTGAAATAACATCCGTCCCTAAATTCAAAATAATCACCGACCAAATCGTGTTAAACAAGCCCATCGAGTTGATAATTTGGAAGGTCGCTACTTGACTTGTAATACCGGGAATAAGCATGGCCAACATAAATAAGGTTAGAATGGTTTTTTTAAATCGAAAATCAAACCGACTCATCACGTAGGCAAACATAGAACCTAACGTCAATTTACCGACCATACTGACAACGAAGATAAAGAGTGTGTTACGAAATCCTAACAACATTTGCCCATTAATAAATGCTGTTTTGTAATTCGTGAGATCAAAGGATTTTGGCAACTCAAGCACACCACTATTTAAAAATTCCGTATTCGATTTAAAGGAGCCCAAAAACACCACCAATATAGGAAGAATCGCTACAATTGCACCGACAATTAATACGAGATATTGCAGAATTTTTCCAATTGTTAGTTGATTTTTTTTCATCTTAGTTCTTCCTTTCTGTGGTTAATAGCCGTTGCAACACCGTTACAACAATCACGATAAGCAATAAGATAATCGCCATCGCTGAAGCTAAACCGACTTTGTTGTATTTAAAGGCCGTATCAATCGTTTGAATAACGAATGTCGTGGTTCCATTTGACCCACCTGTCATGATATAAGGAATATCAAAGACACTTAATGAACCACTCACGCCCAAGATAATATTTAAGAAAATAATATTACGGATGCTCGGTAAAATAATATAGCGAAATTCATCCCAGCGATTGGCTCCATCCATTTCAGCAGCTTCATAGATTTCTGGGTTAACCGATTGAATTGCTCCCAAAAAGATTAAGAAGTTAAACCCTGTATACCGCCAAACGGAAGTAAACGCCAACGAAATATTATTGATAGAGCGATCACCCAGCCACAAACGAATTTGATTTTCTAGACCCAATCCTCTTAAAACAGTATCCAGCGTTCCGCCACCTTTATAGAAATAAAGGAAAATAAAACCAATCGCCACGCCATTTAGTAAATAGGGGAAAAATAAAATTCCCTTCCAAAAATTAGCAAATTTCACTTTAAAAGATAAAATCGTTGCAAACAAAAGTGCAATCCCTAATTGAAAAAAGGTTGCAATAAAATAATACAAACTTGTTTTAAAAACGGTGAAATATGTAGGTGTTGTTAATACAGTTTTATAATTATCCAAGCCGACAAACGTCTTATTAGGACTATAGCCATTCCAATCGGATACACTGTATTGAAGCATTTTAACCAAAGGATAATAGGAAAAAACTAATAATAATATCACCGGTAAAATTGTGAAAGAAAAGATGATTAAACGTTTCTCAGCATCTCGGCTCAACTTTTTCTTAAACATGAATCTTCCTCCATTTAACAGACCAAGCCTGAAAAATCATATCTGATGATTCAGGCTCAGCTATTCATTATTTTTCGCTTACCACTTTCATTGCATCCGACCAACGTTTATTAAAATCATTCATAATTGTATCAAATGATTCTTTGGAATTTCCAATTGCCGCATCAATGATTCTTCTTTTTTCGTTATCGGTCGATCCAATTCCCAACTGTGATTGATCATTGATATCGCTAAACAATGATTCTTTACCTTCAGGTGCTGGATTTTCTTCCATCAATTCCACGCCAGAGTCCTTACTTGCTTGTAAAGCAGTTGGGTATTCCGCTCCTTTAACTGTTGGGAGTCCACCATTGTCTTTTGCGTAATCAGACTCATTCACTAACCAGTCGATTAATTTTCTAGCAGCTTTTTTGTGTTTACTGTTGATATTAATACCGTAGTTGTAATCACCAGCAACTGTCATGTATTGTTTGCCATCTGGGGCAGTCATTGGAAATGCTTGGAATGTAATATCATCCGATGTTTTTTCAGAAATTTCTTGAACTTGTGGTACAGCCCAGCTTCCTAACACCATTACGCCAATCTTCCCATTGGCCATATCCACTTTGGATTGTTCCCAATCAGAAGTTGTTGGATCGGCTTCAATTAATCCATCTTTGCTCACATCATACAATAATTTATAAATCGAATTCATCACTTTCCCATCGGAAAATGGTGCTTTATCTGTTGTCAACTCATTCGTAAAGTCAGGATCACCTGCTACACCAGAGCGGACAAAATCCCAGTTTGATAGGGTCCAACCAGCCGCATAATTGGTGTACAATGGAATCGTATCTTTATTTTTTTCTTTAATTTTTTTCAATGCAGCGATGAAATCTTCGGCTGTTTTCGGAAATGTATCAATGCCAGCATCTTTAAAGACTTTCATATTGACTAACATGCCCGTTGCATTTAATTGACTTGGAATGCCATATTGAACCCCTTCGTACGAACGATCATTCAATCCTAAATACTTTTCAGATAACTCTGCTTTTTTCCCTAATGGTTCAAAGAAATTGGCATAGTCATTGGGCTTGATATCCCCTGGAATCATCAAGACATCCCCATACTCTTTGCTGTTCATGCGGGTTTTCATTTGGCCTGCATAATCGGTAATGGTCTGAATTTCAACCTTAATTTTGGGATACTTTTTATTAAATTCTTTCATATACTCATCCCATTTACCATTTGTTTCCCAATCTGTTTTGTGATTAATAAATGTAATGGTCTCAGTTCCATCTGAAGAATTTGAGCTGTTCCCTTTACCACATGCTGCAAGTGCCCCTGTTAATGCAAACAAGCCAATCATTCCTAAAATCTTTTTTTTCATTTCCATTCCTCCAACATTTATTTAGAAAACGATTACAAATACATAGTATCATTTATGTTTTAAAATGTATATACTTTATTTAAAAAAATCAGAGACTTTTTTTGAAACAACCTTTCCATATAGTGCGTAGTCATCATTACCCGCTGCTTCAGATTCTGGATATAACGTTGCTTTCCAATCCCATAAGCCATACCCATCCAGCCACTTTCTCTTCTTACAAGCATCAAACATTGACTGATACCAATTCGCTTGCGCCTCTTGCGAAACAGGCCCCTGCAATCCCCAATCATTTGGTAGCCATTGACTTCCTTCTCTACTTGGACAACCAACTTCACAAAAGAAAAAAGGTTTTTGATATGCATCAACAACTGCTTCAATCCTATCAAGTTCACTTTCCCAAGAATCAATAGGGTAATACCCAGATGAAGAGATAACATCGACTGCATCCCACCATTGCACATGATCTTCTTGGTATTTGTCCGCATTGTACGTGATGGCTCCTTGATATTTTTTCCGGACGTCCGCAATGACTTGTCGCCATTCTGCTTCTCTTCGATCACTATTCACCAATTCACAGCCAATCACAAACAATTCCGCATCAATTGCCTCAGCTATCACAGCATAATGCAAGATAAAGGAAGTATAAGAAGCGAACCATTCTGACCACTTTGGCTCACAAGGAACATCATGATCAAAAAAGTTAATATGCGCTCGCCATGTTCCATCTGCTACATTGACAATGGGCTTCAAAATAACCTTCAATCCAAGATCACGTGCGTATTGTGCCATTGTTATGATTTCAGAATCAGACAGTACTTGATCAGACTCCCAGTGAATAGTTGTTGATTGTGGGGTATCTTGTTCCGCAACGATGGCCAAAATAACATGACTGGCATTGGTATTTTTCTTCATTAAGCGTAAGGATTCCCTAGCAGCTGCTGTTGTCCACTCATTTCTTTGACTCATAAAACCAAACGTCACTGCATTGATTTTTTCCATACTCGACCTACTTTCCTATTTCAATGACTCGTTTTAAAGCCGTTGTATATTCTTCGAATGAAGAGAGATGTTCCAATAAAACCGGTGTATCAACCGGCAACTGACGAATGTTTTCAAGAAGATAGGCGATATCAAATTGACCAGTACCTGGCATCGTCTCTCTAAACCGAACAACGGATCCTGGTTCAAGCATGATATCCTTCAGATGAATGCTTTTCGTGAAAGGTGCCAACAAATCAAAAGATTTTTTGATTAACTCACGATTATGCACGTACCAATAGGGTTGATTCATCCAATTGCAAATATCTAAATGCACACCAAAGCGTGGATGATTGACATCCTTCACGAGTTTTTTATACTGTTCTGGTGAATCAGGAATCATCCAAGGCATAGATTCTATCACAAAATAGGTATTCTTTAGCGGAATTTTTGCCAATAATTTCTGAATAAACGAGACGATCTGGTCATAACTTTCTTCAGCATAGTTTGCCGCATAACAACCATCCCAAACTTCACCAAATGCTCCGGAAATATTGACACAGCAACGAGCATGAACATAATCCGCTAATTCCAGTTGTCTACAAGCAAGCTCAAACACCGATGCTAGCTGATTTTTTTGAAAAGGAGACTGCCAGATACCTACCTCTGCAATCTGGATTGAACAATCTTTTGCAACTTGAACATATTCATCAATTTTGCTCACGGAATCTGAGTACCTTAGTGGAAATGAAGCAGCAGTCGCTCCAATCTCAACAAACTTACGTCCCCATTCTTCCGCCGTTTCATGTGGAAACACATCACCTATACCTAATTTCAACGAATCGCCTCCATTAATATACATTAAGTATATATATATTATATATTTATATTATACTTTTATGGTAAAGCGTTTGCAATATTTATTGCTATTCTTTTTGGCTATTCCACCTTGATGGCTTATTATCACTACCCTCAATGTATCCTTTTTTATTACTAGTTGATGGATTGGTTTATAGTTCTTAAATAGCTTTTAAACGTAAGCGCCCAATAGAATAGTACCTTACCTTAAAGAAGGCCTTCCGATATACTTGAGCCATCAAGAAATCTGGAGGTCTTTTATGAATCATCAAGATATTGTCCCTATCCAAATTCCGAAAGAGATATCTGCAAAACAAATTGTAGGTAACCCTACGAATAAACTTGCTGTCCGTTTGAAACAAAAAAACGGCTCTGAGGTATTCATTTATAATGGAGTGAACAATTATATTCTGCAAGCCGTATTGAAAGAAGGTTTGTCAGGTGCTTCTTAACTTTCAAACTGTCCATCATGTTTTCATTGTCTGTGGTAAAACGGATTTACGAAAAGGAATTGATGGGTTAGCCAGCCTAATTCAACACACATATGATTTAGATATTTATCAGGACGCAGCTTTCCTGTTTTGTGGGCAACGCAGTGATCGCTTTAAAATTCTTTATTGGGATGGTGATGGGTTCTTGTTGTGCTACAAGCGCCTTGAAAACGGTACGCTCAAGTGGCCTCGAAAAAAAGAGGAAGTCAGAAGTTTAACTGCTCAACAAGTACGCTGGCTATTAGAGAGATTGAGCATTGATCAACCCAAAGCCATCTTATCAGGTTCCAAAGGAACTTTTTAAAAACAGAGGGAAGAACAAAAAAGTGTTCTTCCTCTATTCTGCATACTCTGAATATGGTAAGATAAAGCGAACTTTTCATGAGGGAGGATTGTTGAAAATGACTAGTCAAAAAAAGAATGCACTTCAACTAGATCAGCAACTTCTTCTCCAGCTATTACAAAGTGCAAATGAAAGAAATCAAAAGCAACAACAACTTAATGAATTTCAACAGCAAACGATTCAAAATTTAACCACAGAGATTCAGTTGCTTAACGAAAAACTGAATTATTTAACCCGTAAGCTGTTTGGCCGTTCCAAAGAAACGTTCGATGAAGAAACAAATGGCCAGCTTAACTTGTTTGAAGAAGAAACTGTTCCCAAACCTTCAATTGAGGATGAGGAACAACGGAGTATTGTTGTCCAAGGTCACCGGCGCATCGTTGGAACAAAAGCAAGCAAAATTAGTCAGTTACCTACGGTTGAAGAAGATCATGTGTTAACCATAGAAGAACAAGCTTGTACGCATTGTGGACAACAGATGAAAGATATTGGCCGGACGAAAGTCCGGGAAGAAGTTCGTTTTCACCCTGCCATACTCGATTGCCTTGTTCATTATCAACACACGTATTGTAGTAAAGCTTGTGAAAAAATGGGACGTTCTTCTTTTAAAAAAGCGTCAGTCCCCAAACCTTTAATTTCTAATAGTCTGGGTTCCAATAGTGTCGTTGCTGAAACGATTCGTATGAAATTTGGACAAAAAATTCCTGCTTATCGCCAAGAAAATTATTGGCAAAAAGATTTAGGCTTAGCTATTTCGCGTGATAATATTAGTAACTGGCACATTAAAGCGGTGCACAATGCGCTGGATATGGTTGCGAAAAGATTTCAAGTCTATTTAAATCAAGAAGACATCCTTCATGGCGACGAAACAACGTATCGAGTAATTGAAAGCGCCAAGAGTGATACCTATTACTGGCAATTTTGTACAGGAAAAGAAAGTCTCCATCCCATAGTCTACTATCATCACGACGAAAGTCGTTCTGGAGAAGTACCAAAAGACTTCTTGAAAGACTTTACTGGTTATCTCCACTGTGATGGCTACACTGGATACAACGCCTTAACGCAAACGAAACTCGTCTACTGCTTCGCCCATGCTCGACGTAAGTTCCTGGAAGCTATCCCAAAAGGAGCGAAAACTAGCGAAATGCCTGCAGTAAAAGCGGTAAATCAGTTCAAAAAATGGTTCGCCTTGGAGAAAAAATGGGAAAAGATATCTCATCAAGAACGCTTAGTTAAAAGACAAGAGGAATTACGTCCGCTAGTAGACAATTTTTATAGTTGGTTAGATGAACTGACCCCTGTTCCCAAATCAAAATTGGATAAAGCTGTTCAGTATGCACATAAGATTCGTAGTGGCTTTTTGTATATCTTTGAAGATGGACGCTTGGAGCTTACCAATAATCGTGCGGAGCGAAATATTAAGGAGCTGGTAATTGGGCGTAAAAATTGGTTGCATTCTACAAGTTTAGAAGGTGTGCGAACATCAGGGATCATTCTCAGCGTTTACAAAACCTCCGAACTAAATGGGCTTCAGCCAATGAAATATCTAGAATTTTTATTCGAAAAAATTCCTAACCTCCCGGTGTTTTCGAATGAAGCCATTGATTCTCTACTGCCTTGGCAAGAGAATGTTCAAAGAATTTGCGGAGAATAAAAATGCCAAACTTCCCAGCTCCCAGTATAGGGGTTGGGCTATTTGGCGTACAGGTAATATTCTATTGGGCGCTTACTTTTAAACAAATGATTGTCATGATTAAGAAGCAAAAGTATACTTGCTAAAAAATAGCTAGAAAAACAGTGAAGTGACTCCCCAAAAATTAACCTAAAAATCTAATTTTGGGGAGTCACTTCACATCTGCGCTCTCATTTTTTTATATAAATCTGTAAAAACACATAATTATTCAGTAGTCTTCAATCCCTCACTCCACCTTTGTCTTGACCAAATAATCATGTAAAGCAAGCGCACGTTTCGTTCCGATAACACTTAAAATCGATGCGCATGTCAAAACAAACCAAAAAATCGAAAATATTCTATCAACATAGAAACGACTGACTAAAGTCACTAACTGTTTAACATACATAGAAATTGCGGTGGCTGACCCTTCTACGAAAAATAAGCAAATACATTGTCTTTGCACATATGCTAAAAAACTAGGTTGACCATCCGACCAAGTAACTATGTGTAATCTCATTATTTTCTTTCCTATCGTTTGTCCTAAAAAAATTTTCCACGGTATGATAACGTAATAAAGAAACCCGACTATAATGGACAAACAGCAAAAAAAGATGGCTAAAGGCAAGCCATAACCAGATGCCTCAACAAAGTACATATCTGTCAAAAAAATTTTTTCACCCGAAATATATTGAAAGATCAATGTTGCTGGCAATGCACTGAGGACTCCACAAATGAAAAAATCAATAGCTACAGCAAATACTCTTCGCTCTACTTTTACAGAACTTCTCGCACCTATAGGTAATTTACAATCTAGCCATTTTACTATCACACATTCGTCTCCTTTTTCATTCGAAGATACTCAAAAGCTTTGTCCATTCCTTGTAATCCTTGTTTGACTTTTTCAAGCGGACAACCGCAATTCATTCTTAAATACCGATTGCCTCCATAGATTTTTCCATCCATGATTCCAACTTTTCCCACATTAATTAATGCATCTTGCAACTCATCCATTGTATAGCTCATTCGACGGCAGTCAATCCATGCTAGATAGGTTGCATCTGACAGATGGTACTCAATTTCAGGAATATGTTCTTTAATAAACTGTTCAACAGTAATCAAATTCAAACGAACATATTGACACATTTCGTCAATATATTTTTCACATTCGTTGTAAGCAGCCATTGTGGCAATGATACCCAGTGTGCTAGCGGAGTTTAGAAAATCTCGCTTTTTTTGCACCGTCAAAAACCGTTCTCGAATTATTTGATTAGGAATAAACCCATATGATCCTCCCAATCCTGGTGTATTAAACGTTTTACTTGCACTAGTAACCAAATACATATTTTTATACTCAGGAAGAAAGGCCAAAATCGGGATATGCTTTCTTTTCGTCAAATTAATGTCCATATGTATCTCATCTGAAACAATCGCCACATTTTCTTTTTTACATAAATGAACGATTCGACTCAATTCTTCATTCGTCCATAACCTGCCAGTCGGATTATGAGGAGAACAAAGTAAAAATACGTCTACTTCCTTAACTTTTTTTTCAAAATCTTGAAAATCAATTTCAAAAGTACCTGTTCCATCATTTACTAATTCTGTTTGGACTAGTTTCAAACTGTTCTCTTCGATAACTTGAAAGAATGAATCATACATCGGTGTAAATGTTAATATTGCTTTTTTTTTCAAAGCCAACTCCCGTAATAAAATAGAAACACTGTACATCACAGATGGACTATAAATAATTGTCTCTTGATCAACCGTTATCCCAAAGCGGTGCAAGTAATGGTTAGCAATAGCACTTTTAAATTGATCATGATTCCAGCGTGTATAACCATAAATTCCTAGTTCATTAAACTTGGCAATTGCGATTTGGACTTCAGCAGGCATTTTAAAATCTGTATCTGAAATGGAAAATGGAAGTAAATCACTTTTCCCAAAACGGTCAGCAATATAATCCCATTGCGTAGAATACGTATGCTTTCTGTTTACTATTTCGTCGAAATTGTGCATCACTTTTCCTCCAAAATTTTGATTTCTTTATCCACAGAAGTTAATATTCTCGGTTTACCGTGGTCAATCAACACAACATCCTCTATTCGAATTCCACCAACTGACGGGATATAGATACCAGGCTCACAACTCATAACCATTCCATCTTCTAATGCCATCTCGCATACCTGGTTGATTTTAGGCAGTTCATTTGAATTATCTAAGCCAATTCCATGCCCTAAACCATGAGTAAAATATGGTCCATATCCCGCTTCTTCAATCACTTTTCTAGCTGCTAAATCCGCCTCCTTGGCTAAAACACCAGCCTTCATACTTGCTATACCAGCTTCATTAGCCTGTACAACAACTTGGTGAATTTCTCGAATTTGCTTCTTTGGTTCTCCAACACAGACAATCCTCGTCATATCTGATTGATAATCATCATAAATAATGCCAAAATCAATCATAATTGGCTCATTTTTTTGAACATAACTACCACTTGGTCGCACATGAGGATAAGCACTTTTTTCCCCTATCCCAATAATGGTATCAAAAGACATACCTGCTGCTCCAGCTGAGATGGCGTAATATTGTAACTTCGCAGAAATTTCATAGTCAGTCATACCAACCTTTATTTCACTAATAACTTGATAATAAATTTGTTCAGACAAATGAATAGCCGATTCGATTTTTTGAATTTCATGCGCATCTTTTTTTGACCGTAGATAAAGCAATAAATCATCATAAAAAGATATTTTGACTTGCTGCTTTAAATACAAAAACGTCTTGAGATCAATGGAACTTTCAATAGCTAACTCACTCATTTTATGCGACTTCATAAAGTCGATTATCCATTCATAAGCATTGGGGTAAATTGCTTCTCGATTGACTAAAACAACTAGCATGTTATCTTTTTTTTGCTTTGCTTGCTCATAATAGCGACCATCTACTAATAAAAAGACCTCTGTTTGAGTCACAAATAATTTACATCCCGATCCAGTTAGCGTTTGAAGATATTTTTTCATTGCTTTTGTTTCAATTAATAGGCCGTCTTTTCCATCTTTTTTTAATTGAGTCTGGATTTTTTCTATTTTGTCATTCATGCTTTCATCTCTCCTAAAAGAGGGTGAGCACAGTTTGCACTGTTCCTCCCCCTCTTCATACTTAGCTATGTTTTAAGTGACTCGTTCATCCTATAATGATGGAATCAAAAATCCAAACCTAAATCATCAAGGATGGCTTGTTCATCATCAGTAAATACCGTTTTAACTTCTTTTTCTTTCATTAACTCTCTTTTTTCATAGATTTTAAAGAACGGATACCATAGGATAATGGAGCCAACCAATTGAATCGCATTGACAATAATTGATCGCCAATCGAATGTTGCTAGATAACCTTCTAAGAATACTCCAACATAAGGTGGTGTAAAAACTGACTTGTTCAATAAATCCAAACTCATAGCCCAACCACCTAAAGAGCCTAAAATTGGTCCTCCAATTACAAATGGGATGAAGAACAATGGATTTAAGACAATTGGTGCACCAAATAAAATTGGTTCATTGATACCAAACAATGCAGGAATCAATGCAATGCGACCAATTTTTCTTTGCGCAACTGCTTTTGAAAACATACACCAAAATACTAACCCGAATGTGATTCCCGTCCCTGTGAAATTACCAAACGCTGAGTCCATACCGCCCGTGAAAAAGTGAGTAACAGGTAGACCAGCTTTAAAGTTTTCAATATTTTCAGCCAAAAATTGAGTAGATATTGGACTGGTTACAGGACTTAATACACTTGGATGAATACCAAAGAAAAACAACATCGTCTGTAAAAACTTCAAGAACATATAAGCAAATGGATTATCCATGGAACCAACCAATGGAGATAAAATTTGCGTAAAGATCATCGGAGGAAGCACTCCAAAAACATCCGTACAAATGACCCGAATAGCGACAAATGCACCTACAACAATGATTGAAATAGGAATCATTTCAAAGGAACTAGAAACAAAATCAGGTACAGTTTCCGGCATTTTTATAGTGAATTTTCTCTTTTTACACCATCCATACAGTTCAACTGCTAAAATTGAACCAAACATCGAAACAAATAATCCTTTGGTACCAAAATATGTTGTAAGCAGGGCGCCGTCATCATTAAAATCGACTGCTAGCAATAAAAATCCGATAAGACCCATGGTAATACAACCTGGCACATCAAATTTCTTTGAAACAGCAAGATGGTAAGCAATAATAACCGTTACATACAAACTCATCATTCCCATACCGACCGTATATGGGATTGTAATCACACTAGAATACTTCGTAATCCAAATAGATAAGAAGTTGTCTTTTCCAATCATATTTGGCAATGCATCAGGAATTAAACAGAAACTACCGATTATCAATAAGGGGGTCATAGCTACCATTGATTTTTTGATTGCACTAAGATGAATTTGTTTGTCCATTTTATTTGCAATTGGTGTCAAATATTTGTTCATAAATGATTCAAATTTATCAAACATTCATTGAATCCTCCTTTATCATTTTCCCATTTCTAGTTTTCTTTTCGCAATTAAAACTTGTTTAAATACCGTGGCGCCATCCATTGCTCCATAAGTTTCTTTATCAACTACTACATAAGCTATCGGGCGATTATCAATAACAGATTTAATATAATCTACTTTATGAGCTATTTGCGGCCCAACAATAATTGCATCACAAGTATCAATCTCATTTGGTAACTGATCCACTGGAATAGCTTTAAACTGAAAATTATCAATATTTAACTTTGCACTCTTTTTAATCGTATCTTGAATGCTATTCATTAACATTGTGGTTGAAAATCCTCCAGCACAGCATAAAATAATATTCATTCGTCGTTTCCTCCATCTCTTTCTTCAAATACTTTAATTAATTCTTCAATTAAATCTCTAACTAACTGTGAAGTCATATAATGATCCTGGGCATGCACCATTAGCAAATTCATTTCGACTTTGTTTTCACCATTTAATTCTTGTTGAATTAATTGGGTTTGAATATTATGTGCTCCAAGATCAGATGCGCGGGACTCTTCAATTAATTTTTTGGCCTCCTCGTAATTTTTTAGACGTACCTGTTTTAATGCTTCAAAAGCTTTCGCACGACTATCACCTGCAGCTGAAATTAATTCCATGATTTCTTTTTCCATTTGGCTCTCCTTTAAAAAGTTTTTATGGTAGCAATTTGTTCCTCAGAAGCATTTTTCGCTATTGCAACAATCATCTTTACTACTTCTGCTAAGTCATCCTCTTGAACAAATGAATAGGGACTATGGCAATAGCGTAACGGAATACCCAGAACGGCAGCTAGTATTCCCCCATTTGTTAAATGAGCGAATCCAGCATCTGTCCCCCCACCACCAAACATATCCTTTTGATAAGAAAAATTATTTTCTTCAAAAATTTGTTTTAACCAATGGATTAGCTTCTTATTGGGAACCATTGTTTTATCATAGTGAACGAGCATTGGACCTTTGCCAATCAAACGTTGATTGGTATAATCCCGAATGAGCTCAGGATGATTGGCTACATCAACTGCAAAAAATAGATCCGGATGAATAAGATCAGCAACCAATTTTCCACCCCTTGTACCAACCTCTTCTGAACTAGTGAATGCCATCGTCACATGAACAGGTAGATTCAAAGATTGCAACTTCTTGAGCGCCACAATTAATGCATACACACCCACGCGATCATCCAATGCTTTGCCTGCAAAGACAGAAGAGTCGTTCAAGTTACGAAAATTTGATGAAAAGCAGACCATATCTCCAATATCAATCCCCAATTTCGCGACTTCTTCTCGGCTATTTACACCAACATCGACATAGGTTGATTGAATTTTCCCCGATGCATCCCTTGAAACATTTAATAGTCCTTCGATCTTCCTTCCACTCGCTGTCGTAATGCGAACCATTTGATTTTCTTTGCTTTTATCCAGTACCCCACCTATAGGGGTCAACGCAAGCATACCGATATCAGAAATATTGCGTACTAGAAAACCAACCTCATCCATATGGGCAGCAAACATAATGGTTGGAGCATCTTCCACGTCACTTTTTTTGGTTACAATCAAGCTCCCTAGACCATCATATTGAAAACTATTTTCATACTCACGTAATTCTGTTCGAATAATATTTCGAACTTCCATCTCTTGAGAAGCTACAGCATCCGCATTGGATAGTTTTTGTAGTAATTGCTTGTTCACAAATCCGTCCTCCCTATCGTTTTTAGTATATTTAGTCCTTCTTCTAAAATATTTGCTGAATATAATGCAGCTAATTTTTCAGGATCATTCATTAATTGAAAAAGCAGCTGGCTAATTTCACTGTAATAATTGACACTTTCTTTCGTTAAGCAAATCATAAAAATTAGTTTGATTTCCTTACCATTTTCTTTCATTACAGGATCAATAATGGTCAATGAAATGGCATTTTTCTTACCCGATAGTTCAAGTGGATGTGGTATCGCTACCCCTTCGTTATACACAGTACTCATATATTTTTCTCTATTCAGAACATTCTCAACAAACTCAGGGTTGGCGTAACCCTTTGCTACGAGCTCTGTAGCCATGTCTTTTATGACGTTGATATAGCTATCTCCTTGTTTAACATGAAACAAGTCAAGCTGAAATAACTCACTCAATTTAAATGGTTGATGGGTTTCAATAATTTCTTTGCCCGTAAAATCTCCTAAAAGTAACATTTTTTTAATTCGATACAAATCTTCATTCGAAAGTAATTCAGTAATGTAAATCACCGGAACAGCATAGCTCTTTGAAAGAGGCATAATCGTAAAAATAATATCAGGCTTAAATTCATCAATAGCTTCTGTTTCAAAGATGGAAAAAGATTGAACAACGGCTTGCGTAAAAATTTTTTTTATCTGCACACACATCAGATAAGAAGCCCCTCCACCAGAAGAACAAACCATGGCGACTCTTTCGAAAGATGCAATTTTTTCAATATTCATCTTTTCCAAATAAGCTGAAAAGTGAATTGCTAAAAAGGCTAATTCATCATTGGTGACTGAAAAGTCATATTTTTGCTTCATAAGATTGGAAAACTTTAATGCAATATTCAGCGCATTGGGATATTTTATACAAAATTCGATAAGGAATGGATTTTTGTAACTCATTTGTTTTCCCATTCTCATCATCAACATGAGCGTATGTTGGTACAAGCGATCAATAAATGCACTATCCTCAGACAAACATAAACTGTTTTCTTTATCGATTTGTTGAAGACTCCAATAAATATCCTCTTTCAGATGAGCCGTATTTTCTGACTGATTGTTTTTTATATATTTAAAAAAAAGTGGTTGCAACCCATTCATAAGGAATCTCGATTGTTCTAATTCCAACTTAGCTTGAATTTTTTCAATGATCGGTCTGATTCGACTATCCTCTATTATTTGGCAATCATCTGTTGATTTTCCTTTACTAATATTTTTTTGATAGAAAATTTCTACCTTTAGATAATTAAAAAGCGTTTGTAAATCAGCATAATTTAGATGCAAATTTTCGTCTTTTAAAAAAGTCATCACGACAGTCTTTTCAGCTTTTAAGAAAAAAAGTTGTTGATCAATTCTAGAGCATATTGTTGCGTCTTCTTTTTCAAAGAAAGAGTATAAGAAAAGTTTATATTGTGTAGCTTCACCACTAATTTTTATCCCATAGTGACTTTTTTTTAAGAGTAACAGCTGGTATTCTTGCAGACTAGCTGCTATTGACTTTAATTCTTTCACTACTGTGCTTTTACTTACATTGATGAATTCACTAACCTTTTGAGTAGAAATATATCCAGTTTGCTCTAATAACAAGAACAAAATATCAGCAAAAAGTTTTTTGGAATTTAGTTGACCTTCATTTAACAATTTGTCACAAAAACAATGAAATTTTCGATCATCAATAATTTCTAATAGATATCCCTTACCATAAAAAGAGTACAGCTCAAATCCTTTCTTTGAAGAAATTTTTATAAGATAAGATAAATCATTTTGAATGGTTCTTTTGGAAACTTTGTACTTATTCACAAAATAGCTCACTGGTAAATAATCAGATGCCGAAAAAAGGTCAACGATTATTGAATAAATTCTCATGATTATCCCCTCTTTTTATCTTATCTAGTATAAGTATAGTTCCTTTTATAGTAAAAAGAACAGACAAATCGTTGCACTATTTTACGCAATCTTTTTTTTAATCACTGAAACAGTATATATAGAAAACACTTATAATCCAATAATTGTATTCGCTTTCTATTTTTATTAGTTTGATTTGACATACCGTTTATTTCCTTCTGTTATTTTCGCTTTCATTTTAAATTTATTAGTTATTTACAAATTTATAAAATATACAAAAAATAGATTATTTATTCATTTAAAACTACATGAAAAACGGATAATAGAGAATATCAATTATCAAGAGCTATCCTTATTAAAAAAATTCCATTGTAATAGACTAGAAATAATTGATTTTCTAGTTTCTATTACAATGGAAATCCATACTCTTTCAATCTGGGTGACGTTTTTTAGCTGTCCAATACTTTTGAAAGAAACCTAATACCTTTCTGTATATTTGCATGATTGACTTAGCAATAGATGAACATCTTTCTTAGAATAAACAACTCAAACAATTCTGTATCTAATTCTAAAAATATCAAGGATTTAATATGTGCCTATTCGATAATGTGTTATATTTTTTTCATCAAAAATTTTTTTATACTTTTACTATTTTTTAAACTCAAAAGCTCTTCTCTCTCTTTCGTATTTTTAACAAGATTATAAAATGCTTGAATTGCATTTCTATGTGAATGATTGTCAATGGGAGCGACCATTAATATACATGATACCTCCAATTGACTAGAGAAAGGAACGGGATATTCTAACATCAGCATACTTAATCCGATTCTTTTTACCCCATCATTAAAGCTTGCGTGAGGTATTGCCACACCTGGGGCTATAACAAAATAAGGATAGTCTTCATTATACGAATGAATAATTTTTTCAGTATAATCTTTCGTAATGCACTTATCATATAAAAGTGGTTCTGAAACTGCTCGTATTGCTTCATCAAAATCGAATTTTCGCCTTGTAAATTTTATTCTTTCCTCTGTTAGTAGCGTATTAAAGTTCGACTTTGGTAAAATATTGATCTTCTCCTCTTTAATAGTTTCACTTAATAATAGCCGTATGTCTCTTCTTAAAGACACTTCATCATAGACATCACCATTTTTTTTCATTACTTTTACTAAATCATCTATGTTAACTTCACTCTCTGAAATAATATCAAACAATGTATTCTGCACCTTCGTTTGAAGCACTTTTTTATCTGTCTCACTTAATAAAGGTGGAATAATAAATAAGGTTTTTGAAGTATTAATTATAGAAGTTGAAAATATCACACTTATATCTCTATAAATCAAAGGATTGTCATAAAATTCTCGTACAGAAATATTCCCAATAAAATGAATCATTGGAAACATTTTAGACAATGATTCATAAAGCAAATTAGATACTGAGATACCATTTTCACATATAACCATTGCTTTGGGTCTTCTTATCTCTATAGATAAATCAATGTTTGTCAAAAAGCTCTGAAAAATTAGCCCAACATAAATTGTTTCTATCTCAGTAAAAAAGATTTGAAAATGCTCTTCTATAGGTTTTAGTGATTGTTTGACTATTGGAAAAATATCACTATATTTTTTTACCACTCGCTCAATATCGTAGTCCTCATATGGAGTGCCATATTTCAAACGATAGATTGCAGGAAGTATATGTTGGTAAAGCATGTCTTTTAACCTTATTCTTTCTTCTTTTGAAAAATGAATAATGTACTTTACTTCAAATAAGTCGATAACCGTTTCCACCATATTTGCTAGTGCTGAGTTAGTATGCCATTCACTTTTGATTACATTTGCACTTAAAAACTGTATAGCCAAAAACTTATAATCTTCAGTCGATAATTTTGGTGAGAGTTTGAATTTATATATAGCATCCAACATTTTTTTAAAAGACTCATCATCTTCTAATTCAATTTGAATTTTGCTATATTTAGTTCCTGATTTTAAATAAAACCCATTATCAATTCTTTTAAAGAGACAAGAAATAAACAGACTAAGCAACTCAATTTGATAGCTTGAAAATTGAGTTTGTAACTCTTTTTCAAGCTTCACGATAAATTCTTTGTACACGTATAATGTATTCAACTCAATTCCAACAATGGGACTCATTAATTCACTTGTCCAATTATAATTCATCAATTTATACAAATAACGCATAATATTTGTTCGAATCTCATATTCATTCCCAATAATCATAAACCCTTCTTTTCTAGTAAATGAATATTCAAAAAAATCAACATCTTTTCTTAAACTTTTTATATCGTTAATAGCCGTATTTTTGCTAACTTTTAGCTTGTTAGCTAACTTTTGAAAGGTCATATGTCTGTTAGAGAATATGATTAAAGGAATCAAAAGTAACCTGTGATTTTTATTAATCACGTCCGTTTTATTATAACGGATTTCAGAAATTAGATTCAGAACTTCTTCTTCATTTAATGACATCCATAAGTGATTTTTCCTTCTAGTTAATGGCGGATAGTTTAGGTTTTGTAATAACTCGTTCACTTTTTTTAAATAATATTCAATTTTTCGATCATCTAAGGCATATTTTTCCTGTATTCTTTTTTTAGTTATTCCAGGATGATAAGCAATCTCCATAAAAATTTCCTCAACTGTTGTTCCGTCCAAACCTATCACCTTTTTTCTTTTTATCAGAATTATAGAAACAGGTAAAACATCAGCTTCTTTAAATAATAAATTACACATTTTTAAAGAAGCTGATACCCTATTTATTTAATTATCATATCGCTATAGCCGGTTTTCAAATATTCATTGACAACATCTTTTAAAAGGAAGGGGGACTTAGGAATTGCATCAATAGTATCTCCAGCAATATGTGGTGTTAAAGTCACATTAGTTAAGCTCAACCACGGACTATCACTCATGAGGGGCTCAGTCCAATTAACATCCAGTGCAGCTCCAGCTATACCTTTTCTTTGAAGAATATCCAATAGATCGCTTTCTACAATTAAATCTGCTCTAGCGGAATTAATCAAATAACTGCTTGGTTTCATGAGATTAAGCAGGTCTTTATTAATAATATGTTTTGTATCTGGGGTAACTCGCATGTGTAATGAGACAATATCTGACTCTTTAAATAATTGTTCTAACGAATCCACAAAAGATGCCACTAATCCTAATCTACGGAAATTGTCTTGGTTAACAAATGGATCAAATACTAATACAGGTACATTAAGACCATTTAATCGCTTAATTAGTTGCTTTCCAATGTACCCTGCACCAACTACTCCCACCGTTTGATTTGTTAAAATTGTCTTATATGAGTCATTTGAAAATGACTTCTCCCATTTTCCATTTTTAATCGCACAATGTGCTCTAGCAATGTTTCTTGTTTCAGCTAACATTAATCCTAAAGTAAAATCTGCAACGGGGTCTGCATTTCTAATAACATGGATGAGAGGAATTGATTTTTCTCTTAATATTTTTATATTAACATTTTCCAAACCACCGCGACAAGTTCCTACCATTTTCAACTTAGGTGCTACTTGAATCATTTCAGAAGATACCGGCGCATAATGACAAAAAAGATAATCAGCATCTTTTAAATCTAATAGTATTCCTTTAGGTATAATGACGTTATCAGGACCATTTCTTTCAATATCTAGAATGTGTTCTTGAAATTCGTCCTTAGTTAAATCTGAATACCATTCGTATGCGATAATCTCTTTTTCTTCTTCCCCTAAATTCATTACTTGAACAGCTTCAATAAGAGTTCGACTAGATACTAAAGCATCACCAATGACTACTATTTTCATTTATAAAATCTCCTTATTTATTAATTTAGTTTTACTTGCCAAATTAAAGTAAAAAAACTTTTTTCTACATAGGTCAAGTCAAGTCCACAATCTTGTGTAAAAGTTCAACCTCATCAAAAGCACAATGTTTTGCGTTATGAACCTAACTGCCATGCCTTTCTTTCTGAGGAGAGAGGTCAGGAGCAGTAGCGCAGCGACTCTTGATGTCTCTCCTCAGAAAGAAGAGACTCGCACAGGTTCATGGTGCTAAATGTTATTCGAATTAAATTCTAAATATTTTCGTGGAGAAGCCAACCACTCAGTGTCTTTTTCCATCAAAAGTGTTCCAATTATCCGAGTGATGGAATTGATATTTGGAAAAATCCGAATCACTCGTTCTCTCCGGCGAATCTCTTCGTTCAACCGTTCCAACACATTGGTTGTACGAATCCTTCGGCGGATATTTTCAGGAAAAGACAAAATTTGAATAGCATCTTCAAAGCCGTTTTCTAAAATGTCGCAAGCAGCACTTAATTTTGAATCACAACCATATTTTTCCAAGAAGTGCTCTTTTCTTTCACGTGTCAATTCAAGTTCAGAGGCTTTAAAGATACTCTTCAACTCGTCTTTTACATCAGAAGAAACTTTCTTTGGCAGCTTATCAAAAATATTTCTCAAAAAGTGGGCTTGGCATCTTTGCCAGCTCGCACCTAAAAAGTTCTTGCGAACAGCCTTAACTAACCCTTTGTGTGCATCAGAAATGACCAGTTTTACACCGAACAAACCTCGTTGAACGAACGATTGAAAAACAGTATCCCAATTATCTTCCGATTCGCCGTCTTGAACATCAAAACCAAGAATCGTACGTCGTCCATCAGAATCAATGCCGATACCAATATATACACCTTTTGAGACAATACGATGATTTTCCCTTACTTTCATATACAGGGCATCACACATGAAAAATGGATATTCCGAGCCTTCTAGGCTCCGGTTTCTCCACTCAAAAACAAATGGATCCAACTGTTTCATCAGATTTGAAACGAATGATTTAGAAACAGTCGCACCATCCGTTAGCAGTTCAACTGTTTTAGTTACTTTGCGAGTGGAGACACCAGAAATGACCATTTCAATCATGGTAGCGATCAAAGCTTTTTCGCTTCGCTGATATCTTTCAAAGATAGTAGGACTAAACTTACCGTCTCTGGTTCGTGGAACATGAAGTTCTAACGTACCAATTCGAGTTGTAAACGAACGATCGTAGTAACCATTTCTTTGTGATTGCCGTTCTTCTGAACGTTCATAGGCATTTGCCTGAATATATTGATTTCGTTGTTCTTCCATCAGCTGATTAAACATGATAGTCATAAGTGTTTTTGCGGTATCATTCGCACCGCTTTCGTTTATAATTGCTTGAATTTCTTCGCTTTCAAAAGTAAAATGTACTTGAGTCATTGATATCAGTCCTATTCGAGTATGTTTTCTGCAAAAAACATTGTACTCCTAACTGAGATCAATGGCTTTTTTGATGCTTCACTTTTACACAATTATATGGACGTAATCATAGGTCATTTATACTTGCCCTTTATAATCTTATGACTATCACTATCTTGAAAGTATCCTTAATTATTTTTACAAATATTTAGATTAAACTTGATTTTGACGTATTTTGAATTAATATTTATTTTCTATTCAATTTCTCCAGTTTTTTCTAGATAGTCAACAATTTGGTTTTTATACCTTTTAATTACCACTAATAAAATAAGGTATACAATTACGGAAATACCAATAAAAATTGGATTTTGTGATAAAAATATCAAGAATAATCCTCCAAGGAAATAGTTCCCCAACACAACAAAACTTGCAATCAATAGAGCCCCAGCAGGAATAGATACACCTACGCTTTTCGCTACTTCAGTAAATATTGGAGCAACTGCGGTAATAACGTATAGATTTAATGAAAGTAATATTGTTCCAGAAATTAATGATTTAAACACATTTCCTTTAGAAATGGCAATGATTGGTTGAATAATATAAGGAATAGCTATCAAATCAACCATAGGCAAGGTTTCATTGCCTGGTAACACAATCGCCAATACTAAAATAATTGGAATAAGTAGTAACCCTGTCAATAGCGTAGCTGGTTCGCCGTATCCGGCAGCATCATTAATTGCTAAGTACCATTCTCGATCCTTACCTGAAGATTTTGCCGATTTCTTCGTTGCATCTGTAATACTTGTAAAAGCTGAAGCGAATATTCCAGCAATCTTAGGGAAAATAGCCATAATTGCTGCCGTTGCAATACCGACTGTTGCAATTTCACCCCAAGCCGCCATTTTATTCAATCTCATAAAATTTCCTGCTAAACCAAGAAGTAGACCCAAAATAAAACCAAGTGTTACAGGTTCTCCCATAAACCCTAATTTTTTTTGAACATTTTCTGGATTCCACTTAACTCTGTTCGCACCAAGTTTGTTCAAAATCCAATCCACGACCATAGCAAATGGTACTTGGGTAACATCATGTGGTGCAGATATTGTTGTGCCTGGGTATCCATAATATGTGCTCCATCTTTTTGCAACTACTTCAGTAAATAGTAAAGTATATAAATTTGCTAAAATCATAAGAGCAATAGATAAAAACATGTTTTTTGTCACAATATAAAGCATTGATCCCCAAAGCATGAATGAGTAATTATTCCATAAATCAGAAGGCATAAAAACATTTGTAAATTTTAGCAAAAACAAAATAAGTTGCAAAATTAACCCTAGTCCTAAAAAAATCATCCCAACTTGAGTTGAATATGCCACCACACTGGTTGCTTGCCATCCAGTATCTAAAATCCTTAAATTAACACCAGTATGATTGACCATCCTATTCACAACTGGTGTAACAATTGGTGTATATGCTCCAATCAGCATATTAAAACCTGTTAACCCAATTCCAGCATTCAAAGCTGCTTGAAAAGCTCTTTTAGGTTTAACTTTCAGAAATATTGCAATAACGAATATAAAAACAGGGACTATAATTGCAGCTCCAAAAGCATCCATAATTTTTGAAAGCAGATTCAACATAGAATAATCCTCCTTTTCTACTTTTCTAATTAGAAATTTTTCTTACAGTTTCCAGTAATTCATCAATAAATTCATCCTCGGCCATTCCTGTTAAGAAACCAACAGCATTAATAGTTGGAATATTGTATTGTCCAGTAAGAGGACTTGTATGTACAATAATATCGTAATTTCCAGAACTCATAAGTCCATCTACACCCCCAGGATTTACTTCTACAGTTTGTGCTTTATACCCATTATCTTCCAATAAATCTTTCACTTTATTTGCAATCATGGAGCTAGTAACAGTTCCCGATCCACAAACAGATATAATTTTTAGTGTTTTCATAATATCGTCTCCTCTTTAATTTTTTCTTTTAACAATTTGTATAAGTCTTTTTTTGAAGCATCCAAAATTTTATTCATAAATTGTTCATCATTGAATAGTTTCATTAGTGTACTAAGCAATTGCAATTGCATTTCATTTTTATTAAATCCTAAAATAAATATAAATTTTGGAAATACCTTGTCTTCATTATCAGGAAGTGACCCCATTTGTTGAAATTCACAAACACCATCGGTTCGAATAACAAATATAAATGGTGTTTTCACAAATTGAGCATCTGTATGCGGAATAGCAACATCTATGGTTTTAGTATGTAAACCTGTTGGGTATTTTTTTTCTCTTTTTATTAATTCAAATCCATATTCTTTTACTACATATTTTTTTTCATTTAAAAAAATTGAACTTTTATTAAATAAATCTTCCACATTAACAAATTGGGTATTTGTCCAAATTAAATCTTCGATTATCAAATCATCTATATTCAAAGATACCGCCACCTTATTTTTTTTGACCGTATGTCTTAAATTTTTCTAGCATGAAGTCAACTTCTTCATCGTCTAGTATTACTGGATTTCCAACCGCCTTGCATCGCCAATAAATTTCAGCCATTCTTTCCGTTTCTTCTGCAATAGAGAAAGCATTCTTTAAATCATATGAACAAGTCAATAATCCATGATTAGCAAGAAAACATGCAAATCTATTTTCCATTGCTTTAAATGAATTCTCAGCCAATTTCCATGTCCCAAAGGATGCATATTCCGCACAACGAATTGTATTTCCTCCTCCAATAGCAATATAATAATTAGACGCTGGCAAGTCCCAACCTAGTGTAGCCAAAGTTGTAGAAAAAGGGGAATGAGTATGAACAACTGAACGAATTTCTGGTCTTCTCATATAATAAATTCTATGCATATCTAATTCACTTGATGGTTTTCTATCACTATCAACGATTTCACCTGTCAATTTTGTTACAACTACATCTTCAGGTTTTGTTTGAAAATAATCAATCCCACTAGGACTAATTGCCATTAAATCTAAATCCGGATTATAAATGCTAATATTTCCACCAGTTCCCGTAGTTAGACCACTCGTTATTAATTTTTTCCCATACTCAACGATTTGATTTCTTTCTTTATCCATTAACATTGTTACTTCCTCCTTCAATTTATTTACATGTATAGTTTACAAAAATATCTATTTAA
The DNA here is from genome assembly GCF_042685105.1 of Enterococcus camelliae. Lineage (NCBI taxonomy): Bacteria > Bacillati > Bacillota > Bacilli > Lactobacillales > Enterococcaceae > Enterococcus > Enterococcus camelliae. Next base: position 39,843 of record NZ_JBHUMO010000046.1, read on the forward strand.
ATTGTATTCGTTTTCATAACAAAAAAAGGAAAAATACATAAAGAATATAGTACAAACTATGTGAAAAAATGAGAGTAGAGAAATTATTAATACGAGAATGATTATTATCCTGAATTATTTGTAACTGTAAATTTTTTTTCGAAAACCCAATGGGTCATCATTTATAATACATTAAGAGGATGATATTCTAAACATTCACGATATTCTTCTACAATTTTCTAGATTAAATTCGCAATTATATCTAGCCATAAAAATATCGACCTCAAGAAGTTAGACTGAAAAACTCACTTCTTGAAGTCGAAATATTTTAATAAAAAAAGTGCCATTAATTTATTTAAAAATAATAATATCTGGATGCTAATTTCAGCATTGAATTGTCATCATTTTTTTACAATATTAAGCTCAGTATTCCTAATTAGGAAAAAATACAATTTTTGGATGAAACATATTAAAATTTTTCATACATGAGAACAATATTATCAACTGTAAAGCCAAACTCTTCTAATACAATATTTCCAGGTGCCGAAGCGCCAAAATGATCAATTGAAATAATTTTCCCTTTACATTTGGTATATTTTTGCCAACCGAATGAAGCACCCGCCTCAATCGCTACTCGTTTTTTAACAGCTTTTGGTAATACCGATTCTTTGTACTCATCCGATTGTGCTTCGAATAAATCAAAACTTGGGATTGATACCACAGAGACATCGTGCCCTTTTTCAGCAAGCACTTTTTGCGCATCTACTGCCAAGGCTACTTCAGA
>NZ_JBHUMO010000046.1:40615-55634 GCF_042685105.1 Enterococcus camelliae
TTAATCGTAGTCGACTTCCCAGCTCCGCTTGGTCCTATTAACCCTAAAATGGAGCCAGCTTGAAGTTCTATATTAATGTCATCAAGAACTTTTTTTTATCAAAGGATTTTGATGCATTTGCCATCTTTGCAATTATGTTTTGCATAGCTAAATTCTCCTTTCTTAATAGACACACTATATATTATCTTTTCCTCTTTGTAGAGTATTTTTTTGTTTCATTTGTCAAATTAAGCTAGATAAGTCATCTTTTTCTATGTAACTCAAAACTAGTTCCAATGGTGTTCGATAGTTTAATACTTTTCTAGGGAGATTCTTGTGTTTCGATGCCAAGATTTGACGTAGAGCCAAAGTAGAACCAAAGTTTATTGGCCTTTTTTTACTGTCAAAATTGGGCTTCTGTTGTAACGTATGCATAGAAAAAAGCTTCTAAATTGAGGGACAAAAAAAGTGTTAACTACTCATCTTCACTACACTGCAGTGATATGACTTGCTAACACTTCTAATTTTAGGATAACTGACTAGAATTTTTTTTGTGTTTTTTGGCTTGACGTATTTTTTGTCGTTGCTCCACTTTTCTTTTCTGTTGTTTTGTTTTATCAATTTCCCATTGGATTTTTTTCTTATAACCAGGCTTTATTTTTTTCTTTTTCTTTTTAACGAGTCCAATCAAGGTAGGATCCAAGACATCTTGCTTTTTTTTCTCTCGTTTTATTCGTCGATTGCGATCATAAGTGGACTGGATTTCACCATTTTTTATTTCTTTTGGTTCAAATGATATTCCTAACGCCTCAATTGCTTCAATCTGAGCTTCTTGAGAAGGATCATACAAAGTAATCGCAATCCCGCTAAGCTGATTTCTCCCTGTTCGACCAACGCGATGAATGAAAAAATCCAAGTCGTCTGGAATATCCGCATTAATAACATGTGAAACGCCCTCAATATCAATTCCTCTAGCGGCTAAATCTGTCGCTACAACGTATTGAAATTCCATATTTTGAACTTGTTTCATGACGCGTTTTCGTTCGCGAGGGCTAATATCTCCATGAATTTTAGCAACTTTTAACCCTTTTTCTTTTAAATATTCTGAAATTTCATCTACATGTTGTTTTGTATTTGCAAAAACAATAGCTAAATAGGGATGTCCAATTGTTAACAATTGTAAAATCAGTCGATTTTGGCTTTTTCCCTTTGTTGAAATTAACCAATTATCAATTGAATCAGAGATAACCGTTTTTGACGCAATTTCTTCAATTACTGGATTTTGCATATATTTTTTTAGAAATGGACGGAGCTTTTCTGGTATGGTTGCAGAAAAAACTAAAAATTGAATATCTTCCGCCAATTTGCTAGCAATTTGGTCTACTTCAGGTAAAAAGCCCATATCCAATGCCATATCTGCTTCGTCCACTACAAAAGCAAACGCCGTATGGATTTGCAAAGCTTGTTCATGAATCATATCCAAAATTCGACCAGGTGTACCAATAACGACATGGGGTTGTTGATTTGCTAACCGTTCCACTTGTCTTTTTTTGTCCGTTCCACCAACAAAATTCATCACACGAATTTCTTTTTCAGAGAAGCTTGCAATTTGTTTTGCCTCTTGATAAATCTGTGCTGCTAGTTCTCGACTCGGCGCACAAATAACAACTTGTACTTCGTTTTTTTCCGGTTGTAATTTTTGAAATAAAGGGAGTAAAAAAGTATGAGTTTTCCCACTTCCTGTTTGTGATTGACCAACTAAACTTTTCCCTCTGCTAATAATGGGGATTAATCTTTCTTGAACTTCAGTGGGATGTTTGAATCCCTTTTCCGCTAATGCTGCATTTATGTATGGCTGAAATGCAAATGAGGTAAATAACATTGACGCACCTTCTTTCTCTAAACATCTTGCTTAGTATACCATAAAAATGGATTTTTTTAGGAATGAACCGAAAGAAAAAACCGTAATAAATAGATAACCATCCTGAGACAACCTCTACGCTAGTAATCACTTCGTAGTCTCGAAATCTATTTACTACAGTTTTTATTAATTATTTTGGAAACCATCTACAAATTCATAATAATAAAAAGAGATTGGTTTTCTTACATTTGCAATCGAAAGCAAAGACAAATCCATTTGCACAAAAGATTCATCCAAAACCAAATAATAATTGTCTTCTAATGCCTGCTCAATGTAGGGCAATAGTTCTGATTGATCCCCTTGTTTTTCCTGCAAAATCTCTTTTACCTGCTGAAAGACACGAACATCTTTTAATCGAAAATAACAATCTTCATACTTGTATATGGCCAAATGAAATACACGTTGTTCCAACTCGGCTTCAACTATGAAGAAACACTCAGAAACGTTCGGAAGTACTTTTAACAATTGGTCCGGCTTCATCGCCTGTTGAAAAAACATCTCATCCTCTCCTCTTAAGTCCATTATATGAAATTCATATAGAAAAGGAAATAAATCGACTCATGTTCTAAGAAAAACTAAAGACTCGTTTCGTTATAAAATTCGTCTAAAAAAATCTCCATGAATCGCTTTCTGCGTTTTCCTTCTCTTTTTCCAGTTTCCGTGTTCATCAAATCTGGAAGGAGTAGTAATTTTTCATAAAAATGATTGATGACTGTTGTTCCCTTGCGATAATCCGTTTTTGATTCGAACGTTTGAGGAAGGAGCGTTGCATCATAAATTGGATGACCATTCCTCCCGCCATAATAAGCGGTTCGCAAAATTCCCTGAGCACCCAGTGCATCAATTCGGTCAGCATCTTGCACAATTTGACCTTCAATTGATAATGTTTGCTTTTGTTCAATGTTAGCTGAATAAGACATTCGATCCACGATGGCCATGATAGCGGATGCCTGGTTTTCGTTTACCGTCTCTAAAAGGAATTTTTCTAGATCTACTCGGGCCTTTTTAGTATCCATCACCACTTTATCATCAATTGTATCATGTAATAAGGCTGCACTTTTAGCAACTAGTTCATCCACGTGATAGTCATCCGCCTGAATGATTGTTTCAACCCAATACAACACGCGTTTCGCATGATTATAATCATGGCCTGTCAGATCACCAGCCAGATGGACTTGACTATATTCTCGAACTTTGTCAAAAGCATCCATTAACGATTTACCTGATAAACATCAAAATAGATTTTTTTCATATAGTCTAACAGATACTGAGGATTTAATGCTTCCCCTGTCGCATCTTGAATTAGTTGATTTGGTTTTCTTGAGGCCCCATATTGATGAATATTCTTAGTTAACCATTGTTTAATTGGTGAGTAATCATCAGAAGACAAAATAGTATCGACGGCTAATTCTTTTTTCATCGCATGATATAGCTGTGCAGCATACATATAGCCTAAAGCATAAGATGGAAAGTAACCAAAACTACTTCCAGACCAGTGAACATCTTGTAAAATTCCTGTTAAGTCATCAGACGGGCGAATACCCAAATACTCTTCATACTTACTATTCCAAATTTCTGGTAACTGTTCGACTGTTGCCCCTTCATTAAAAATCATCTTTTCGATTTCATAACGAATGATAATATGCAATGGATAGGTTAAGCTATCTGCTTCAATCCGAATCAAACTAGCTTGTGATTTTTTCAATGAGCGATAAAAATCGTCAAATGCAATATCGTCAAAAGTACCTTCTGCACACTCTTGGAAAAACGGATATTGTTTTTGCCAGAATGAACGATTGCTCCCGATAATAATTTCATTAAACAGTGATTGTGATTCATGAATTCCCATCGATGCCCCTTCGTGGACAGGTGTATATTCATATTTTTCATCAATATTTTGTTCATACATTCCATGACCCGCTTCATGAATAATACCAAAAATGGCCATCATAAAATCTTGTTCATTCCAACGCGTAGTGATACGAACATCCCGGTGATTGATTCCCGTGGCAAATGGATGAATGGTGTCATCTAAGCGACCTCTTGAAAAATCGTACCCTAAGTCTGTTACCACCTTGGTGATAAATCGTTTTTGTTGCGCTTTTGTCATAGTACGTGATAAAAAGTCTGTGTTTGGTTTTGTTCCACGTTCATTCAACTCTTGACGAATGGCCATAATTCCTTTACGTACTTCGGCAAATACTTCATCCAGAATTGCCGTTGTCATTCCTGGTTCATATTGGTTTAGCAACACATCATAATCATTTTTTTCTTCTTTTTTCCAATAAGGAATCAATTCTTTTGTCAATCTGATATTTTCGGCTAATGCCTCTTTGAAGAAAGCAAAATCATTCTCTTTTCTTGCTTTTTGCCAAGCACCATGCGCTTTAGAAGTAGCAGCTGAAAAAGTAACCATCAATTCATTTGGTACAGCATGATTTAATTCATATTCCTCTTTTACGAGTTTTAAAGCTGCTTGACCTACTTCTGATAATTCTTCAGGATGTTGGTCAAAGTACTCGATAGCATCTTTCATTTTGGAACCAATTTTCTTTTCAAAGTACAATCCTGATAAATAACCTGTCGTTTCGCCTCGGTACTCACTGCCCTCTTCTGGCATCCCAGTTTGAGAATCCCATTCTAAAATAGCAAGTGTTTGTTGCAATAAATCCAATTCTTTTAATTCTTTTAAAAAAGTGGCTTCCTTCATTATTCAACATCCTTTTCTTTGTTCATTTTTGGAGGGCGTTTTCCCCAGTATTGAAAATAATCTGTGCGTATAGCACCATTATAAAGTTTTCTCTTCTTGGTTGCTTTTTGGCCATAGTAATTTTCAAATTGCAAATCACTCGTCAAAATATATTTACTCCATGTATCTAACGGTCGGAAGACCTGTCCCATTTCTTGATACAATTTGTGTACAGATTCTTCTTCACCTAACCGTTCTCCATAGGGTGGGTTCGCAATAATTACGCCATATTGCTTATCGGTTTTAAAGTCTTTGACAGCTTGTTGCTTAAACGTAATAGAATCACCCAGACCAATTTCATCCGCGTTTGCTTGTGCAATTTCAATCATTTTTCCGTTAATGTCGGTTCCTGTGATATCTAATTGACACTCGTAGTCAGCAAGCTCTTCTGCCTCTTTCCGCACGGACGTAAAAACTTCCTTATCTACCCAATCCCACGTTTCACAAACAAAGCTACGATTAAACCCTGGTGCAATATTATGCCCAATTAACGCAGCTTCAATGCACAGCGTACCTGATCCACATACCGGATCAACGAGTGGACGATCCTTTCGCCAGTTGGTCAATTGGACCAACGCAGCCGCCATATTTTCTTTGAGGGGTGCGCCACCTTTTTCTAAACGATACCCTCTTTTAAACAAACTTGAACCAGTGGTATCTAGTGTAACCATGACGTGATCTTTTAAAAGAGCAACCTCGATTTTAAACATAGCCCCCGTTTCCGCTAATGGAATAGTGGCGGGACGGTGGTAATACTCTCTTAGACGCGTTACAATTGCTTTTTTCGTAATCGCCTGACAGTCAGGCGTACTATACAATTTTGATTTAATTGACTTACCTGCAACTGGAAATTCTGCATCCAATGGCAAAAGAGATTCCCAAGGTAACGCTTTAACATTTTCAAATAGCTCATCAAATGAATAGGCGTCAAATTCTCCAACCACTATTTTAATTCGATCTGCAGTTCTTAACCATAGATTTGTCTTGGCAATCGTTTCTATAGTTCCTTCAAAACGGGCACGCCCATTTTCAACTTGGCACTCGATGCCTAATGCACGTAGTTCTTTTCCGACTAATGCTTCCAAACCGCTAGCAGCTGTTGCCACTAATTGAAATGTTTGATTATTATTCATAGTTCACTCCTTATTTATCAATCAAATGAATACCTCTACTCATTTTACGTAGCTACGCTCGTTCATTCCTCTTGCAAAAAAAAACCTTCCAAACGGAAGGAATCCCTGATTACTGTGATTTTCTATAAGCCATGTTTTGTCCAATTATTTTACAGGGAGCAAAATAATTTGGATAATCATCTATCTGCAATCTCTTGCCTCTTTGTTCCGTTCATTTCCGTTCCAAAAAGCGCCCCGACCATCGTTTGGGTTGCTCACTCGAGGGGTTTACCGCGTTCCACCAAATCAATTTCTTGATTTGCTTCGTCACTGTGGCACTTTCAAGGATACTCAAGCATAGCCAAATGACCTTAGCCTTTTTTCCTGCCGTTACCTGAAAAATCAGGTACCCTAGCTTATGCTTTCGCTAGGCACGAACACTACAAGCATCGCAGCTTGTGTGAGCATGGACTTTCCTCAGTTTAGGTAATCTAAACCGCGATTATCCGAAAACCACAAAAAAAATTTAAAACTGTCTTGTTCGTTCGTTGTCATTTTCCAATTCAGCATGAGTATAATTCTCAGCTATAATCGGAGCAGTTTTTTCTTCAATTTTTACTTCCTGATGCAATTTTTTTCCAAATACTTCTTTTTCTAAATTGGATAATCGTTTTAAAATATCAAAGTTCGTTACAGTCTGACTTTTCGGTAATTCGGATTGAACTCGCGCATTTACAACCGACTGTGTCTTACTTAATTGCGCAACCTTTGCATGTAAACGATCATTTTCTTCTTGTAATTCAAGAATGCTTTTTGCATAGGTTTCATAATCTTTAATCACGTTATCTAAAAACTCATCCACTTCAACTGGATCGTACCCGCGCATTTTATTCTTAAATTCTTGTTGTAAAATATCTTTTGGCGAATAAATTAAATCTGCCATTTGTACACCTCTTCCCTAAAATACCATACCTAACTAGTATAATATCGAAAATTCTTTCATAAATCAATCAAAATCCGTTGTCTAATAAGCTATTTTGCAAATCATCCATTGTTATTTGTGCGATAAAATAATTTTGGCTTTCCTTATACACTCTGGCATCCTCAAAAAAAGACTGACATTTTCCAGCAAATTCTTCATCGTATATCAAAAAACAGCCATCTGAATGGGAAAGTAAAAAACGGGTATGATTTTGAAATTGCGTTTTGTTTTGATAGGTTGAATGGCTAACACTATCGACAAAATCCGCGTCCCTTAGCAAATCTGCTAGCTGATTTTTATTTTTTTCATTCCACTTAATCCCAAAATCCTGATAAGGAAAAACGATACCTAAATTCACTTCAGCATACTCTTTCTTTAACTCAACCAATACTTGTCCAGCCCAAATCTCAACCCCTAAAGCTCCCCCTATCAAAAACCATTGATACCCCTCTTCAATAAATTGCTTAATTTGGGAAGTTAACACTTTTTTAATAATCGCGATTTTTGGATCATTTTCTTGAAATATCCCTAATTCATAAGAACGGTAACCCGTAATAACTAAGCGTTTCACGTACATCCTCTTTCCTTTATTTCTAGCTTTTTGGTATACTGATTGACAGGAGTGTGATAGAAGTGGTGATACGTTATCCAAACGGTCAAACTCGGACCGATCAACAACTAAACAAACATAAGATACTGGAAGAAAGCAAAAAAAGCAATTTTGCTAATCGTGGCATGAGATTTGAAGAAGCAATTAACGTGAGCAATGAGTACTATCTGAATCGAAACATTGCCGTGGTTCATAAAAAACCCACTCCTGTCCAAATAGTTGCAGTTGATTATCCTCGAAGAAGCGCTGCCGTCATCCGTGAAGCATACTTTAAAGAAGCCTCAACCACTGACTATAATGGCGTCTATAAGGGCCTTTATCTTGATTTTGAGGCAAAGGAAACGAAAAATAAGACATCGTTCCCCTTAAAAAACTTTCATCAGCATCAAATTACTCACATGAAAAATTGTATCAAACAAGATGGGATTTGCTTCGTTTTGTTATGGTTTTCATCTTTACAAAGGTGTTTCTTTTTTCCAAGTCACCTACTAATTTCTATTTGGGAGACCAATCAACGCCAATCCATTCCATTAACAACCATTGCTCAAGAAGGGATTGAGCTAACAATGGGAATCGCCCCAAGAATCCCGTATATTCAAGCAATTGACCTTTACATTCAGACAAAGGAGAATCATTATGGCAAATGAATCAAGGACGAATCGTCATCAAAAAGGGCAACGAATGAAGTCGACAACTAAGACTTCAAAAACGAACCCACAGAAAAAGAAAGGCCCCAAAAATTTTAAAACGATTTTTGGAAAAATTTTCTTATCAGCAGTGTTTATAGGATGTGTTCTTTTCTTAGCAGGTGTTGCTCTCTTTGCCTTTTATATTCGCGACACGCCAAAACTTACGGATAACGCACTTGATGCAACCGTTTCTTCACAATTATATGCCTCAAATAATGAAAACTTCATTGATATTGGGACAGAAAATCGTGTAAAGATTAAACCAACTGATGTTCCTGAACAGCTGGCCGATGCAATTGTATCCATCGAGGACAAACGCTTTTACAAACACATTGGCGTCGATCCGATTCGAATCGTCGGCTCGGCAGTTTCAAATGTGTTCAGAGGAACAAAACAAGGAGGAAGCACCCTCACTCAGCAACTAGTGAAACTCTCTTATTTTTCAACAAGTGAAAAAGATCAAACATTCAAGCGAAAAGCCCAAGAAGCATGGTTGGCTATTCAGTTAGAACGAAAAAAATCAAAACAAGAAATTCTTACCTATTACATTAATAAAGTTTACATGGCAAATGGCGTTTATGGTATGGAAACTGCCAGTAAAACCTACTATGGGAAACCATTAAAGGAATTATCCTTGGCACAAACTGCCTTGCTTGCCGGCTTACCAAATGCCCCGTCCTACTTCGATCCCTACGTCAATAAGGAAGCTGCTGAAGGGCGAAGAAATTTGGTTTTAAAAGCAATGCTGGATAACAAAAAAATCACGAAAGCTGAATACGAAACAGCTATAAAAACAGATATATCTGATGGCCTCCAAAAATTAACGCCAAGTGATTCAAATTGGAAATACTATGATAACTATATTAGACAAGTGAAAGAGGAAGTGAAGGAAAAAACTGGAAAAGACATTGATACCGCTGGCCTAAAAGTTTATACCAATTTGAATATTGATGCTCAAAAGCAATTGTACACCATTGTCAACTCAGACCAGTATGTTAATTACCCTGACAATGAAATGCAAGTTGCATCAACTTTAATTGACGTTGCAACAGGGAAAGTAGTTGCACAAATTGGTGGGAGAAATGTACCAGAAGATACCCGCTTAGGAACCAATTTAGCGGTTAGCACTCAAAGAGACTTCGGTTCGACTGTCAAACCAATTACGGATTATGGCCCAGCCTTTCAATACCTACACTACTCAACTGGAAAATATATCACTGATGAACCATATAAATATGAAAACTCTGACGTCTCCTTAAGAAACTGGGATAATCAATATTATGGAGCACTAACCTTAAGAAGAGCTTTAGCTCTGTCCCGAAATGTACCAGCTGCTAAACTATTCGCAGACGTTGGCGTTGATGATGTTAGCAAATTTCTTAGTGGATTAGACATCCAATACAAATCGATTTCACAAGCCAATGCCATTTCTAGTAATACTGCACAAGATGGAACAAAATATGGCGTATCTAGTTTAAAAATGGCCGCCGCTTATGCCGCTTTTGCCAATGGTGGAACGTATTATAAACCACAATATGTTAATAAAATTGTTTTTCCAGACGGAACAGAAAAAATCTATAATCCTGAAGGTTCAAAAGCAATGGATCCAGGTACAGCCTATATGATTACTGATATTCTCAAAGATGTAATCAGTGGATTAGGAAATAATGCAGCAATCAATGGCTTATATCAAGCCGGAAAAACCGGAACATCTAACTATACAGATGATCAGTTGGCTCAGATAACATCGCCTTACGCCGTCTATCCTGATACAACTTTCGTAGGATTTACGCCTCACTATTCAATGGCTGTTTGGATTGGCTATAAAAATATCTTAGATCCTGTCACAAGCGAATCTGCGCACGTAGCAACCGATGTATATCGAGAACTTATGACCTATGTATCATCTTCGGTAGAAAATACGGATTGGGAAATGCCCTCTGATTTAATCAGAGTTGGAAATGAACTGTACTTTAAAGATCATTATCAAGCACCCGTTCAACCGTCTACAACCCAGCCATCAAGTTCGAGTACTACGACAGAAAGCAGTTCCACTTCTAGCGAAATAAGTAGCAGCACCTCAACATCTGAGGAATCATCCAGCACTACAACAAGTTCGCAAACAAGTGAAACATCAAGTAGCAGTGCTACTCAAGAAACAGCACAGTCAACCAGTTCGTCAGATTCTAGTGCAAATCAATAAAAAAACACCAAATATCCGGCTAGTGAGTCGATTGAAACCTTGGATATGCGCCTCCCAAAGAGTGGCTTTTCCTATCAATCCATCCGACTAGCCGGATATTTGGTGTAAATTTTATGCTAAGAACGATGTTGCTTCATTCTCATTTTTCCATCTTGACACAGGTCTAATAACGGACAAGATTGGCAATTAGGGGTCCGTGCTGTGCAGTGATAACGACCAAAAAAAATCATTGTGTGATGCGCGCGTATCCATAAATTCTTTGGTATTTTCTTCATCAATGTTTCTTCAACTTCAAGGACGTTTGCCGTTAGTTTGCAAATTCTCAATCTTTTGCTTATTCTTTCAACATGCGTATCAACTGCGATTGCCGGGATACCAAATGCATCTCCTAACACAACATTGGCTGTTTTCCTTCCCACTCCAGCTAACGACATCAATTCTTCCCGCGTTTCTGGTACATTTCCGTGAAACGTATCAACTAGTTTTTTAGAACATAATTGTAGGTTCTTGGCTTTATTTCTAAATAAACCAATTGATTGAATATAGGGGATAATTTCTTTCTCATCTGCTTTTGCTAAGGCAGATGGAGTAGGAAAATTAGCAAATAAAGCAGGGGTGACTTTATTAACGGAGACATCCGTCGCTTGCGCACTAAGGATGACTGCGATTAATAATTCAAACGCATTTTTATGAACTAATTCACCATGCGCATTTGGATACATGTCCATCATCATTTGAAGTGCAGCCAATGTTTTTTGTTTATTAATCATTCTCTTCCTCATCTAACCAATTATGTAATGTGATTTTCGGTAGCGGATTATTGCTCTGATTACTGGCCTGTTCGCTTTCGTTTTGAAGTTTCTTTCGCTGTCTATTTTTTTGTGATTCAACAACCTGTTCTCTTGTGCGAATATTTTTTCGTTCCCAAGCCAAAAGAATCCGATCAATATAATTGAAATTATAAACTTGATTTAAAACAGCTTCTTTAAGAGCTAGTTCAATTAACGTAGGTGAATAATGATCATCCTCTAACCATTGGTGAACTCGCTGAAATTCAATTCCAGAGAGTGGTCGCCCAAATTCTTTTTCAAATAGATGAAACAACTGCTTCACTTGTTCTTCAGTTTTTGAAAGCTTTTTTTTCCGTTCTTCTTGCTTTAGCCACTGTTGAAGTTTTTCATAGGCCGGTTCCAATGAAAAACCGTCCGTCAGCTGTCCATTTTTTTGTTTGTCAGAGAAAATAATTACCATGTTTTTTTGAATCAGCTGATTGACTACTTGATAGACTTGCTTTACGTCCAATTGTAAATCATCTGCTATTTGATGGAAGTCAATCATTGCTTTACCAGCTTGATGTTGCGCGTAGATCTGTAACCACAGTGAAAACTCCAATTCATCAATCCCTAACTGTCGATAATGATTGATAAAAATATTTGAAATTGTCGACTGACCAGCTGAAATATAACTCATCATATAATTGTCCATCTATTTCCTCTACTTTCTTTGTGAAGTCAACCAACGAAAAAAGGAAAACAATAGATCGTTTTCCCTTTACGAATTCGTGGTTTTGTTTATATTTGACTCAGTTTCTTGACAATCTGGGCAGAGTCCGTAGACTTCCAAGCGATGACTATCAATTTTATATCCGGTCAATTTGCTTGCTGCAATCTCAACATCATCTAAATTTGGGTAGTGAAAGTCAGTAATTTTCCCACATTTTGAACAAATTGCATGGTAATGCAAATCAGTCGTAAAATCAAAGCGACTTGCATTATCACCATAACTCATTTCTTTAACAAAACCTAAATCTGTAAACAATCGCAAATTGTTATAAACCGTTGCAACACTCATTCCTGGAAAATCTAATTCAATTTGTTTGTAAACTTCCTCAGCTGTAGGATGATTTTTTGATTGAATTAAAACCTCTAAAATTGCAGTCCTTTGTGGTGTTATTCGTATATTCTTTTTCTTTAAAGAATGAATGATTGAATCTAAGGTGGCAGTCAAGGCAATCCTCCCTTTCTATCTCCCCTATCATACTATTTTTATGACTTTTTTTCTACAACTTTCTCCTGAAACAAGCGCTAAAAAAACAACGAATAGAACGCAAAGACAGGGAGCATGTTTGATTCTCCTCTATCCATTCTACTCGTTGCTATCAATTTAATTGTTACGCTTCAAAATCATAAAGAGTTGTTGATAAATATCTTTCACCATTATCTGGTAGAATCGCTAAAACTTTTTTCCCTTTGCCTAATCTCTTCGCCACTTGTAAAGCGGCATTCACAGCAGCTCCAGAAGAAATCCCCACTAGAAAGCCTTCTTGGTGAGCCACTTCTCTAGCTGTTTGGATTGCATCATCGCCGGGAACAGCAATTATTTCATCGATAACTGATGTATCTAAAACTTTGGGAATAAAACCAGTGCCAATTCCTTGAATTTTATGAGGACCAGGTTCTCCCCCAGAAAGTACCGCAGATTCTGCCGGTTCAACGCCTACAATATCGACATTTGGGAATGTGTTTTTCAAGGCTTTAGACACGCCTGTAATTGTACCACCCGTACCAATTCCAGATACAAATGCGTCCAAACCGATTGTTTTAAACGCATCAACTATTTCCAGTCCTGTTGTCACTTCATGAATTTTAGGATTTTCGGGGTTTTCAAACTGTAATGGCAAGAAATAGCCTTCTTTTTCAGCCAACTCAGTTGCTTTTGCAATCGAACCTTTTATTCCTTCACTTCCTGGAGTTAAAATCAACTCAGCTCCATAAGCTTGCATTAGTTTTCTTCGTTCAATACTCATTGTCTCTGGCATCACAATAATGACTTTATACCCTTTAGCAGAGCCAATCATCGCCAAGCCAATCCCCGTATTTCCTGAAGTTGGTTCAATAATTGTTGCTCCGGGTTGTAATTGCCCTGTTTCTTCTGCCTTTTCAATCATTGCTAAGGCTATTCGATCTTTTACACTGCTTCCCGGATTGAATGATTCTAACTTCACATACACATCTGCGTCGTTCTCAGAAACAAGTTTCGTTAACTTTACAATAGGTGTTTGACCGACTAATTCAGTAATTGATTCATATATTTTTGTCATGACATATCCTCCTTATTTTCTTTTGATTTTATAGCAAACATATCTTCAAAGCAACGAAACAAAATAAATTGGTGATTCAAAAATTGAATCACCAATTTATTTAAATGGTTAATTGTTGACCAACAACTATTAACTCTCCAGATATATTATTTTGAGCCACCAGTTGGTCGACCGATATACTATATTTTTGTGCTATCGCCCACAACGTATCCCCTTGAACAACTGTATAGGTCGTCGTTGCCTGATAGGTACTTGTTGTAGTGGTAGTCGTATTGGTTGTTGTCGTAGTTGTGGTTGTTGTTTGATTATAGTAAGAAGGTGTATCGTATTGTGTCAAATTGTATCGCTGAATCAAACTATTGAGTTTTTGATTGTAACTTGGATCCGTTGCATACCGTCCAGTCAAATAAGCCGTTGCATCATAATAGCTCGAAGTTTGGCTTTTCCATGCACCTGCATAACGCGCTTGACCAGTTACCGTGCTTGAAGCAAGTAATACATTGGCATGATCAATCAACGACTCATAATACGAGTTGTATTGTCTGAACGGTTCCGTCATCGTTACCCATTGACCATTTAAATATTCTTGCGTTGGTAACCAAACAGTTGCGCCACCATTATAAGATTTCACTCCAAATAGATTATAGTAAGGGGCATTAGACAAGACGGAGCTACCATTGCCACTTTCTAATAATGCCTGAGCAATCATAACAGAAGCATATAAATCATTTTGATTAGCAATTTCAGAAGCGGCGCTACTAATTTGATTAATCAGATTTTGAGCATTGTACACGCCTGTTTCATCTGCACTTACCGTACTCGGTACCAATGAGATAATTGTAGGTGTCAAAACCATCGCAATTCCTGCCAAAGGCAATGCATGTTTGAATACTGATTTGTTCTCAACGGTTTTCTTAATATGTCGTTCACTTCTTGTTCTTATAACCATCTTTTCCTCCTATTACTAAATCTATCTACAAAAATGAATTCTAAAGAATTTATAAAGATAGTATAAATTTAAATCCTTCAGAAAACAAACATTCCGTCCATAAAGTTCTTTTAAAATTTTTTTAAAGTTTTTATTTTTCGTCAACGAACAAAAAAGACTTTAAAAAGATTGTAAAAAATTTTTTAAAATAAAAAAACAATTCGAGTTAGAAATTCTAACTCGAATGATTTTTCGGATATCTACACAATTTAAATGGATTGGTATACAGATACAACATTATCAACTGTAAAGCCAAACTCTTCTAATACAATATTTCCAGGTGCCGAAGCGCCAAAATGATCAATTGAAATAATTTTCCCTTTACATTTGGTATATTTTTGCCAACCGAATGAAGCACCCGCCTCAATCGCTACTCTTTTTTTAACAGCTTTTGGTAATACCGATTCTTTGTATTCATCTGATTGTGCTTCGAATAAATCAAAACTTGGGATTGATACCACAGAGACATCGTGCCCTTTTTCAGCAAGCACTTTTTGCGCATCTACTGCCAAGGCTACTTCAGATCCAGATGCAATTAAAATTCCTTCGGGTTTTGCTCCTTGCTGAGCTGAAATTACATAAGCACCCTTGCTCACCTGATCATCAGCCGATTCTTTTGTTCCTTTGATCGCTGGTAAATTTTGACGACTTAAAACAAGAACAGTTGGTGTTGTTTTTGATTGTAA
>NZ_JBHUMO010000046.1:55644-55866 GCF_042685105.1 Enterococcus camelliae
TGGTTTTTCTCCTTGCTGAGCTGAAATTACATATGCACCCTTGCTCACCTGATCATCAGCCGATTCTTTTGTTCCTTTGATCGCTGGTAAATTTTGACGACTTAAAACAAGAACAGTTGGTGTTGTTTTTGATTGTAAAGCAATTTTCCAAGCTGCTCGTGTTTCGTTACCATCTGCAGGACGTAAAACATGCAAATTCGGAATTGAACGCAAACTTGCTAA
>NZ_JBHUMO010000047.1:0-576 GCF_042685105.1 Enterococcus camelliae
TGGGTTCGTCCGATTGTGAGAGGAAAACAAAAAGCAGCCGTCGAATTTGGAGCCAAATTCGATTTGAGTATCGATCAAGGATTTGGCCGTATCGAAAAAAGCAGCTTTGAAGCTTATAACGAATCGGAAGTATTAGTCGGTGCCGTAAGGCACTATCACGACCGTCATGGCTATTATCCAGAGCGAGTATTGGCGGATAAAATTTATCGAAACCGAGGCAACCTCAGCTATTGTAAAGGTCGGGGCATTCGACTATCTGGTCCAGCCTTAGGAAGGCCTAAAAAAGACGAGATCCGAGAGAAAGCACAAGACTACAAAGATAACGCTGACCGAATAGAAGTGGAACGAAGTTTCAGTAAAATGAAACGCTGTTTTGGCGCCAATCTCATTACCACAAAGTTAAAAGGAACGACTCTTACGAGCATAGCTCTAAGCGTTATCGCACTCAATCTGTCAAAATTGACGGCAGATTTTCTGCACACTTTTTTTGAAAAAAAGCAAAAATTTTATTTTTGGAAACAATTAGCTGTATTCAAAATGACTTTTAGAGATGCGCTATTTGTTCAGTAGACATTA
>NZ_JBHUMO010000048.1:0-1371 GCF_042685105.1 Enterococcus camelliae
TCACTGGTGTTGCATAAAAAATATTTGAATTTTCAGTTAATTTATTTTTTCTAAAATTTGTAAAAAAGAAACTGTGCTAACGCAGCAGATGACTTTTTCCAGAAAATTTTTTATCGTTTATTCAACTGAAAACCAAAAGTAACAATTCAAATTTCTTTTTTCTCATGTGGGAATCAATTTTTCTAACCAGCACTCATAGGGCTTAAATAGTAAATAACGGAAGAATCGCTTGATTTGGAACACCGATTTCTTCGTCTTTGTCTCCAATTGGATGAGAAAAGTTAAAAGTGCAGAAATCATCGTTAAAATTAATTGATTATGCACTCCTTTTTCACTTTGAGAGAAGAAGGTTTTACTGGTCATGTGTTGTTTGATGTGTTTGAAAAACAATTCAATTTGCCAACGAGCATGGTACATCTCAGAAATTTCTTTCGACGAGACATCCATTCGATTAGTGATAAATTGAAACACACGTCCGTTCTTATCTCGAACAGTTACTAGTCGAAAGGTAGCTGTTAGGTAGGTCTTAGATCCTAAACGAACCAGTTCATCTCGTAAAATTTCTTCTTCTGGCGATTTTTCTAGTGTGTCTATGACACGAACCTTGGTATTTTTTTTGATACGCGTGACGAAGAAATAACCGTCCCAGTGCATTTGATCCATCTTTTCAAAATCCAAGTATCCACGATCAAAAACATATGTTGCTTCGGGGTGGTTCACGAGTACAGGTAACTGATTGACATCATGTTCATGAGCGTTGGTCAATGTGAAATCTGTTGGATACATGGTGGTATCATTCATATAACAGTACTTCAAATGCAGCTTGACTCCTGATTTTGTTTTTCGAAAAGTCGCCCATCGGTGTCGCTTCAAGCTGAGCGAAAACGTGCTAGAATCAATGAGATAGAGACAGTTTCGCTTGGTTGGTTTCATTTGATGTTGGACTTTTTTCAAAAGCTGTTGAAAAATTTCTTCTAACACACTTGGTTCAAGTGCGTGAAAGGCACGAGATAGTTGGGTGTGACTAATCGTTTTCACGGCAGTTTCTACTTGAAGGGCTTCATTGATCAAAGATGTACTCAAATCACGTAAACTTTCTTTTTCTTCGTTAATTGCATAAAGAAAGAGCTCAAGTACCGTTTCAAAAGACAGCTTTTTACGATACAAATTATAGTCGTGAATGAATTGTTTCGAATAAACAGAAAGGTTTTCTAAATTTATGGCAGAAAACCATTTATTAAATGCTGTATTTATTTTATACTTATCCATGTTGTGGTCCTTTTTATTGGTCTTGGATAAGTCATCCAAGTGCTAGTATAAAGGATTTTTTTGTTTCATGGAATAAAAAAATTTTTTAATGCAACACTAGTG
>NZ_JBHUMO010000049.1:0-4432 GCF_042685105.1 Enterococcus camelliae
CAATTCAGTTTCTTTGTTGCACGGGTCATTTCGTTATGCCCGTTTCTACACATTGATTTCTCAATATGCTGACTGTACGTTTTCGGAACTTGGTTCCGACGAGCAATTGCTTATATTGAAAAAAATTTGATGGCGGATATAACCGTAGAAAAAATCGCCAAGCAGTCAGGTTTATCCGAATTTCATTTTCAACGAATTTTCAAAAAGCAATTAGGAATGGGGGTATATAAATACGTTCAACAACGACGGATCACACAGGCGTCATTCTTGTTATTGAATACAGATTTGCGAATTATTGATATTTCCATAATAAGTGGTTTTTCATCTCAGGAAGCCTTCACCAGAGTCTTTAAACAATATTATCAACTACCACCTCGACAATACAGAGTGCAATTCAAATATTTTTTTAGGAGGAAAAGAGACATGGACGAGACAAAAATAAAAGGATGGCTAATTTCCGGAAGCAATTTTGATAAATATGAAATCACTTTAGACACTACTTTTTTTCATAGCGGCAAACAATCAGTAAAAATTGATCGAGCAAACGGATTGTATACGGATGATTTTGCTACAATTATGCAGCAAGTCCGTGCTGAAAATTACCGCAATCAAAGAATTCGACTAAGTGCCTATCTAAAATCCAATATGCTCGAAGGTTGGGGTGGTATCTGGTTTCGAATCGATGGCAAGCAGGCCGAGCAGTTAAAATTTGACAACATGCAAAATAGAGCCATTACAGGCACCGAAGACTGGAACTACTATTCCTCCGTACTCGATGTCCCAGAAGAAGCGGAAGTACTCAATTTTGGATTCTTGCTACAAGGTACAGGGACGCTATGGGCAGATGACTTTTGTTTAGAAGCTGTTCCTGAAGATATTCAGACGACCGATTTTGATAGTAGCTACTATCCAGCTGAACCTCAAAATCTATCTTTCTCAGAATAAAAAAATTGCAATCAACTTCAGTTTATTCATTGCTCTTCGTTCTGCATGTCAGTGACAAAATGAAGAGAAGACCTTTTCTGAGCCTAGTTAAAAAAACGAATCCAAACCTTTTTCCTGTTTGGATTCGTTTTTTACTGCGGCTATTCACTTTTTGAAAGTCATACCTATGTCGAGACGGTTCGATTAATTACCAACTACGCATGAAAAATTTTTTACTTTTGATGCTCTTTCAACTCTTTCTCCAATTGCAATCGTTGGACCTTCATCGTTGCTGTGTGAGGAATTTCATCAAATGCACGCATAATCGGATAATGCATATGTGGCAAGTCACTAATCTTTTCCCACCAAGCATCCCAATCCATTTCTTCACCTGGTCTAACAGCTAGTACCGGCTGTGGTTGATTATCCACTCCGCGAATGAGAATAACTTCTTCTAAAAAGTCGAGTTAATCCAATAGGTAATCTTCAATCGCTAAGGTACTGTTCACCGAATCAATCAAATCAACTTGACGATCTTTTAAGTAGAGATGCCCTTGTTCATCCATACTGCCATAATCACCGCTGTCCCACCATTTGCCAAAGACTGTTTTTTGGAATCGAGCATCTTCTCTATAATAGGTCAATGCACGTCCTTTCGATAGGAAGTGAATATGGCCATCGGTGTTTGCTGGTAATACTTGTCCATCTTCATCGCAAATACGGGCTCTTGTAAAATCAGCAAGCCCGACGCCCATATCACGAGCATCTGATTGTTCCAGTGACGCCAATGTGTGTGCTTTGATAATCATCGGACCACATTCACTTTGGCCATATACTTGTAAGAACAGCGGATTTGTCGCTTGTGAAGCTGTCAAAAAAGCCCGCATTGTTCCATTATTGATTGCGTCAAATGTTGAATGATAGTATTTCGTCTTTTCAAAAAGCTCAGGTTGTTCTTTGGCTAACTGCGTCCATTGAACAAAATGATTGGGATGTGTTTCTAAGGCAAATGGTTGATAGGTTCTTAACATCGTTTCCAAGGAATCAAATTGAGGATTCGCCAATGGCATCATTGGAAAACCTAAGGCCATTAAAGAAGACACTCCGATATTAAACCGTGAATGTACTGGTGAAATGTGGAATCCGACTAAAGCGGGGTCTCCCATTTCATTAATAACGGATTTCTGCCAAGCAGTTCGCCACCCCATTGAATTGGCTGAATGACAGATAAGTTTGGGAATCCCCGTTGTTCCTGAAGTATGTGTCATATACGAAATATCATCCAATGCTAGTTCTGCTTCTGGTACTTCGAAAGCCTCTGTTGTCAAGATAGTTGCTACATCGAAAGCCAAATCCGTCAAATCGCGACGAACAACTTTTACTCGCTGTTCCGTTTCTTCATCATAGATTAAGTAGGGCTGTTCCAAACGATCAACAAAAACTTCAATCGTTTCTGGAGGTAAGTGATATGAAACCATGACTGGTATGGCACCTAAATATGAAGTCGCCACTGCCAGTAAATAGGTATCAAATTTGGGGCTCTTGTATAAGAGCACCTTATCTCCTTTACTGATTCCAAGTCGTGCGAATTGATATGCTCGTTTTTGGATCACTTCCAGACTCTCTTGATAGGTTGTTTTTGTTTCTAACTCGGGAAACGCTCCAAGCACTTCATCAAAAATAATAGCTGTAGTAGTGAATTTTTGAGCAGCTTCTGCATAATTATGATAAAGATTCAATGGTTGATGGTCAAAAATTTTCAATAAAAAATCCTTCTTTCCTAGTAATACATTCATTACTATTTTAACGAAATCGCTAACAAAAAGAAAGTGAAATTCAACACAATTTTTTTCTGTTTCTAAATAAAAAAATCCCTACTAAAGCTTAGTAGGGAGAAGCATCACTATTTCGATGTTTTTTTAATTATTTGTTTAAAGCATCTTTCGCTTGGTCAGCTAGCGCAGTGAATGCTGTTGCATCGTTTACAGCTAAGTCAGCTAACATTTTGCGGTTGATATCAATTTCAGCTAATTTCAACCCGTGCATTAATTTAGAATAGCTTAAGCCATTCATACGAGCTGCTGCGTTAATACGAGCAATCCATAATTTACGGAAGTCGCGTTTCTTTTGACGACGATCGCGGAATGCATAGTTATATGAATTCATTACTTGTTCTTTTGCTGTTTTGAACAATGTATGTTTTGATCCGTAATATCCTTTAGCTAATTTAAGCACTCTTTTACGACGTTTACGAGTTACTGTTCCACCTTTAACACGTGCCATGTTTAATTCCTCCTAAATGAATCTTCTCTTGAATTTTTTTCTATTGGAAAGTTTTAAGTTTGCGTATGATTATTTCATGCGCGCTAGTTGCTGACGGATACGTTTGTAATCGCCCTTAGCAACCATGCTTGCTTTACGCAATTGACGACGTTGTTTTTTTGTTTTACCGTGGAAACGGTGACTTGTAAACGCACGGAATCTCTTTAATCCGCCTTTACCAGTACGTTTGACACGTTTTGCTAATCCGCGGTGTGTTTTTTGTTTTGGCATAACTAATTTCCTCCTCAAAATCCTTCGTTATCTGACTTTCACTGAAAGTGAGTGTACTCTACTTGTCGTTTTTAGGCGCTAGCACTAAGAACATGCTACGTCCATCCATCTTCGCTTTTTGTTCAACTGTCGCAACATCCGCAGTTTCTTCCGCTAAGCGATCTAGAACTCTCTGACCAATCTCTTTATGGGTAATGGCGCGACCTTTAAAACGGATAGAAGCTTTCACTTTATCCCCTTTTTCAAGGAACTTACGTGCATTACGTAGTTTTGTATTGAAATCATTGACATCGATCGTTGGACTTAAGCGAACTTCTTTTACACTAATAACTTTTTGTTTCTTACGGGCTTCTCGTTCCTTCTTTTGTTGTTCAAAACGATATTTACCGTAATCCATGATACGAGCAACTGGTGGTTTCGCTGTAGGTGCTACTAGCACAACATCTAAATTGGCTTGTTCTGCAATTTTTAATGCTTCAGCTTTGGTTTTCACTCCAAGTTGATCTCCGTCTTGACTAATCAAACGCAACTCACGCGCACGAATGCCGTCGTTTACCATCATATCCTTTGCTATGGTCATTCACCTCCAAGTTTTTTGAGAGAAAGAAAGAATTACCATCAACCGGGGTACAAAAAAACGAGTTCTAAATTAGAACCCGCACGCAACCCAAGTAAATTGGATAACTATCTGCCCAGCAACATCCATCACAAGGCGAGAAGCGGGTGCTTCTACTTTCATTTCTCAACTTTACCAGTATACCTACTAACAGCGTAAAAGTCAATAGAAAACTCCATAGATGGATTAAATTTTTGTTCATGCTTAATTGCAATATAAAATGCATAAAAAAATCAAAAACCTTTATAGACAGCGAATTACTCAATAATCCAGTGTTACCAACGGTTTAACCCTTGTCTGGCAGTAAGATGCCTCTTACCATTTTTTTGGTGGATTGTT
>NZ_JBHUMO010000050.1:0-2811 GCF_042685105.1 Enterococcus camelliae
TGCACGATTTATGCCAGTAACCTGAAAAAACTCATGCACCTATTATATCAAAAGTGAGAGGAAAATGTTGTTATATCAAGGAAACATTACTGTTCAGGAGACATCAATTACAAATCGAAAAAGCATTGCTAGAGGGAGCTGCTGAACTGCTAAAAAAAGAAAAAAGCATCAATCTTCTTTATCTATCAAATCAAGAAAAAACGATATTGATTGATGCTCAACGAAATCGATTCACGTTGAAGGAGCTGCTTCAACAACTTAAGTTGTCTAAAAGTAGCTATTTTTATCAAAAAAAGGCACTTGAGAAACCAGATAAATATGTTGAAGAACGTCAATTGATCATGACTATTTTCAACAGTAACTTCTGTGCTTATGGTTACCGCAGAATTCACCAAGCTTTAAAAAATATGGGGAAAAGCCTGTCTGAAAAAGTCATACGTAGATGAATGCTTGAGGAAAATTTGATGATTAAATTTTCTAAGCGAAAAAAATACTCTTCATATGTTGGAGAAATTACTCCTGCACAACCAAATCTTTTGAATCGTCATTTCAAAGCAGAAAAACCAAATGAAAAATGGTTAACAGATATTACTGAGTTTAAAATTCCCGCAGGAAAAGTTTATTTATCCCCACTTGTTGATTGTTATGATGGAGCTATTATTAGCTGGACCATTGGAACAAAGCCTGATTCAGAATTAGTGAATACTATGCTAGATACTGGGATAGCTACTTTGCAAGATCAAGAGCATCCGATTATTCATTCGGATCGTGGTGCTCACTATCGATGGCCAGGTTGGATTGAACGAATGAACAAGGCAAACTTGCCTCGTTCTATGTCTAAAAAGGGGTGCTCGCCAGATAACTCAGCGTGTGAAGGTTTCTTTGGACGTTTAAAGAATGAAGTGTTTTATCAACGTGACTGGAAAAACACAACAATCAATCAGTTTATCAATCAGGTAGATGACTATATCCATTGGTACAATAATCAACGAATTAAGTTATCTTTAGGAGGATTAAGTCCTCTTCAATATCGGAAGAAACAAGGATTTATTTGTTAAAAGGGGTCCAGAAAAACATCCGCACCCCCTTTTATGTATAAAAGCCTTGCAAAATACAACGCCTGTTCTAGTTGAGGACAACCCGTTATCGAAAGGTGTTAAGCTACCTGTTTATCGATGATGAACTGTTCTGACATCATGAGGAGTTTGATCCACTTTTGAGGCATATCATCAAAGAACTCAAGCTCTGGCAAAACGACCGGCACTCGCTTTTTCTCAAGCTTTGAATAAGGCCGTAAAAAGTTGAAGAACGTCGTAAACAGTGTGACATGCGTAATTGGTCCAGACTCTGAATTGAACCCTCCAAGAGGTTTGTAGTTTGCTTTGAAAGTGCGGTTTAAGCGTTCGATTATTTGCTTTAAGGGTCGATATTCTTTAGGAACTTCGTCTTCATTGGTTAAGCCAATTACTTGGATGACCTCAAATTTGATGTCGTTCTGAGCGAAAAACGCTTCGGCTAATTTGTAGATAGGATTACCGTCTACGATTAGCTTTAGTTTGTCAGGAATGCGCTCAAAACGGCGGACAACATCATGAATGGCTTTAATGGCTGTCTCAGTATCACGATGGCGGTTCTATCGATGAGAGAGGATAATCTTCTTCTCGGCATCAAAAAAGAAGTAGATATAATTCCATTTACCTTGAACTCGAATATAGGTTTCGTCACCACAGAAGTGGTCGGACAATTCGTAGGGATAATAGTCCGTCATGGGGCGTACTAAGTGAGCAACAGAACGGGCATAACTTCTTACGGATTGACCAGATATTTTTACCTGATGAATATCATACATTAGAGCAACCGTCTTTTCGCCAGACATCTCGTAATTCACGTGATAGGTCAAAATGAGGCCCAGCACACGGGGCGAGCAATTGATATTCTTCAATTGAACGACGGTTTTATAATCGGGTGTATCCTCTAGCTCAGACAGAGTAAGTTCGAATTTACGATAAATTTAATGCATTTTAAAACGATTCTTGTTTTTTTGAAAAGCTTTTCGTTCTTTTTTTGACAGTCCTTTGAGGCGTTTTTGATAGAACGGACAAGATAGACTACGACATTTGTGAATACTGAAACCCTTGCGTTGTTTGAGTTTCACAAGGGTATCCTCACAATGAGGACACTTTAAACGAACTTCTTTTAAGAATCAATTTTTGTAATTAAACAAGTTATGACAGATTTTACACTGGTATTGATTGTCTTGTGCACGACCATTATTGAGGTAGAGATAATCAGATGGTGCTTGGCAACAGGAGCAATGAATCGCGGGATCGATTGTCTGGGATTCGTTGCGACGCTTCACAGGTTTGATGGCTTTTCCGTTCTTAGTCAAGTGCTCCTGCATGAGTAATTTATAGTCTAATTTCTCAGAAGTAACCACTTTGGGAAGTTCATCAACGGTCATTTTTTAGTAGCCTAAGTCAGCAATATCAGTGATTTTAAGGCTTTTAGAGTTTGCATAAATAGAAGTCAATTGATATACAAGAGCAAAAATAATTTTCCGTTGGTTATTGATAGTTTCGGTTAATTCAGAATATAATGAAGTTGACATTTGTATCTTCCTTTCACAGTTTTGTGGGATGTTGTCTTCAACTTCATTCTATCAAATTGAGGGGGTACAAGTGTCTTTTTGTATCTAACTATTGATCTATTGTATTTTGCAAGGCTTTTATACATAAAATTGCAGAGAAAAACTACACAGCGCTGCATCCTGAAATGATTCTTTGATTAGTTTGATTTTGATAGAGCATTTTT
>NZ_JBHUMO010000051.1:0-9722 GCF_042685105.1 Enterococcus camelliae
GAAACGGTCTTTGTATAGAATAACTACCTTGTCTATTTCGCCATTGGTAATTTTGTCTATTAACTGACTTAATCCTTTTTTATTGTAATTAATTCCACTACCAACATCTTGAATAATGTCAAATTGATATCCTCGTGCAATCATGTAAGTCTTAACGTTCTCAATTTGACGTTCTAAATCGTCTTTTTGCTTGTTTGAACTGACTCTACAATAACCGATGGTTATTCGTTTTGGTTTCTTTCTCCCAGCGATTCCTAAGAATTGATTTCGTTGTTCTTCAGAATAATAACGAGTACCTCCTTGAGAAACATGAGCGGGCTTTAATTCTCCTCTTTTATCCCAATTTCTCAACGTTTGTGGTGTTACACCTATCTGTTTTCCAAATTCACCTATCGAATACATAGTCATAATCTTCACCTCAAAATGATTATACCACATATTGATGTTTTAAATGATATTTTTATAGATATTTACACATTATGATTAGCTGTTGCTACCCTCCATACCTATTCTTTCGCTCATTTTTTCCTACTTGCTTACGACCAATCTTAACACCCTCATTTTAGCACAGGCGTGAAAAAAGCGTACGTGAAAACTGCTCTAACCAAATGAAAAAGAAAGCGATACCTAATTATTAGCATCACTTTCTTTTTGACTACTTTTTTTAATTTCGGTTCATTGTAAGATGAACTTAGCCACTTTTAGGCAATAAAAAAACGCCATAGCGAAACATCGTGTATTGTTGAAGTTCCAACACAATCAATAAGGAGATTTTCGCTTTGACGCATACTGAACATGCCACACAATCACGAAAAGGAAAACACCTATCATTTGATGAACGACAATTTATCGCTTATTTGAAGAACAAATTGGGCCTGTCCAATCGAACAATCACGAAAGAGTTGGGGCGAGCTCCTCAAACGATCCATAATGAAATCAAAGATGGAACTGACGATGTCATCAAACAACGTCAAATACATGGCACAAAACAATTGATTACCGCAAGACGGACTATTCTCCTGAAGTTGGGCAAAAAGCTTAGGATACTGCGCGATTGAATTCTGGCAGAACCTACCTTTGGGTCGAGTCAACTGACTTCATTGCCTATGCAGATGAGCAAATTTTACGATTGCATCAATCACCAGATAGTGTGGTTGGCACTGCGAAAGTAGCGAACTTGTTTCCAGAAAAAAGAATTCCTTGCACAAAGACCTTGTATAACTGGATTGACAAAGGATTTATGGAAACTCAAAACATTGATCTTGTCTTGAAAGTACGAAGAAAAACGAAATCAACAAAGATTAGAAAGAACAAGACGTTTCTAGGTAATTCAATTGATTTACGCCCAGACTGTGTGACTGCTAGAGAAACGTTTGGCCACTGGAAAATCGACACTGTCGTTGGGTTGAAATCTGGACAAGATCAAGTACTGCTAACGTTGACTGAACGAAAAACACGGTTTGAAATCATTCAAAAAATTGAAGGGAAAAATGCCTTGGCGGTTCAATCTGGCATTGAGAATCTTCAAGAGCAATTTGGACAGTTCTTTAAGGATATAGTTAAACCAATTACTTCTGATAATGGCGTTGAATTCTCAACATTATCCGCGTGTCTTGACGACATTGTTGATGTCTATTTTACGCACTCTTATTCTTCATGGGAACGTGGAACCAACGAAAGACACAATGGGTTGATTCGGCGCTTTATCCCGAAAGGGAGCACGATGCGCCACGTCTCTCGTATGCATATGAAACGTATTGAAAATTGGATGAATCAATTACCAAGGAAAGTCTTAGGCTATAAAACACCAAGGCAAGCTTTCCTTGACGAAACCGCTAGTCTATTAGCTGATTGACATCGAGCCTCTCGCGGTGTGTTCACTGTCTGGGAAGCCTGGCATGAGCCGGCCTGTCCAGTTCAGGCTAACACACCACGCTCAATGTCAATCAGCACGAAGCTTTATCAATAACATGCTTTATTTCTCTAGGTGGTTAACTTGTACTTGCAATTTGTCATTGCAAGAATTGAAAAATAAGCGCCATTTTTTCTATACTAGCTTCTTTCCAACGGAATTTTTAGCATATAACAATCGTCAATTGCTTGGACATAGTCTGAACTAGATTATTTGGGGATATCAAGATTTCTCTTTCGTCTAAAAAAAGGATTCCATGAACGCTCTTATAGAGCGTTCATGGAATCCTTTTTAAACTATATACTATTTAACACCAAAATCAATTTTTTTCATTCTTTTAACCATCGTATTCTTGGCACATCATTGGAATTAGTTGGCTTACTCATTTAAAATGAACAGTTTACTTTCACTATTAAAAAAACATTCAACTGTACAGAAAACAAGACCTGCTATTTTTCCAATTCTCCACTCAATTCCACAATTTTTGCCAATGTTTCACTCACTTTGAGCATCGCTTCTTCCGTCACAAATTCGTATTGTCCATGGAAGTTTTCACCACCAGTAAAAATATTGGGTGTTGGAATCCCTTTATAAGAAATTTTCGAACCATCCGTTCCGCCTCGGAAAGGAGCAACAATGGGTTCCAAGCCTACTGCACGGATCGCAGCCAGACCAATCTCAACCGATCGTGGATCCTTGTCAATGATATCTCGCATATTAAAATATTGATCGTGCATGGTAATCATAATCCTTGGACGATCTAACGTTGCATTCACTTCCTCGATGATTGTATACAAAGCCTGTTTGCGCGCCTCAAACAAATCATAATCGTGGTCCCGAATAATATAAGTCATCTCGGCATGCCCAATTGTACCCGTCACTTGATTCAACAAGTAAAACCCTTCTCGTTCCCTCGTCCGTTCAGGGACATCTTCAGGCGGTAATTTATGGTCAATTTCTTCCGCCAATTTTAGGGCATTCACCAAACGACCATAAGCTGTTCCCGGATGAACACTCGTACCTTCAATGATGATTTTTGCTTCAGCAGCATTGAAGGTTTCATATTCCAGATGACCCAAGCGTCCGCTATCGATCGTATACGCATAAGCTACTGGAAAATGCTCTGCATCAAATAAGTCCGCCCCGCGTCCAATCTCTTCATCTGGTCCAAATGCAACCCAAATATCGCCGTGCTTTTCTTTCGGCCATTGTTTGACCAGTTCAAGCATATGCAAAATTTCAACAATTCCTGCCTTGTCGTCGGCACCTAATAACGTTCGTCCATCTGTTGTAATCAATGTTTGTCCAAGGTAGTCTTTTAGATTGGGAAACTCCTGCACCGTCATTATTATCCCGTTCTCTTCATTTAAAACAACATCTTGTCCATCATAATTTTCATGAATTTGTGGCTGAATGTTCTCACTGGCAAAATCAGCAGTATCTAAATGGGCAATAAAGCCAACTGCAGTTTTATCAGGATTTCCTTTTAAGACTGCAGTTACAAAACCATTTTCCCGATTGTGCGTAATCATTTCCACTCCAAATTCAGGCAATTCTTGGACCAATAATTCAGCGAAAGCAATTTGCCCTTTCGTTGTTGGTACGGTATGTGAGGACGCATCCGAACGTGTATTTAGTTTTGCATAGCGGATAAACCGTTCCGTGATTGAATGTACCATAAGCTGTTGAACTTCCTTCCATTTTTCAGATACTCTTATTCTACATAAGCTCCTCTTAAATTGAAATAGTCTCCATATAAGTGATACGCAATTCCCTTAATTTTTGGATTAATCAAGTAATTTGAGGCACTTTGATACAATGGTACTTGTGCTGCATCCTCTTTCAGCAAAATCGTTTCCGCTTCCTTATAATCAGCAAATTGTTTGTCTGGATCGTTCGCATCTGTCGTCCGTGCTTTTTCAACAAGGGAGGTGTAATCACTATTATCATAAGCTCCGTAATTATAGGCCGAACCTGTTTTGTAGAGATTGAAATAAGAATCCAAGTCACTGCTTCCAGCAATCCATCCAGATAGAGATAACTCATAATTTTTGTCCCGACGTGCTTGATTCAAATTATTTTTTGGTTGTGGGGTAATCTTGATTGTTAAACCAGACAAATTTTCTTGTAACTGAGATTGAATGTATTCTGAAATTTTCTTACCATTATCATCATCAGATACGAGTAACTCTACCTTCACACTGTCGCCAAGATCAGCTTGGGCTTCTTGCCATTCCTTCTTCGCTGCGGTCAGGTCATACGTATTGTATGAACCACTATATTTTCGAAAATCTTCTTTCGTATCCGGATTAGCATATAAATTTGCCGGAATCAGGCCATTTAATGCTTTTGAGCCATCGTTTAAGACATCATTGGCGAGCGAAGTTTTGTCGATTGCGAGCGCAATTGCTTTACGCAAATGAACATTTGCTAAGGCCGTACCCGTTTTTTTGTTAAAATCTAAGAAATAATTTGCAACATCATTATGTGAAATAAACCCTTTTTCATCTCTATATTGTTGCACGTACTGTCCACTAATACGTGTTAAGTCTAACTCACCACTTTGATACAAATTAATCCCCGTGTTCTCTTCTTTGACTGTACTACCATGAATGGTTGTCAATTTGACTTCTTTGGCATCATAGTATTCTTTGTTCTTTACCAATGTCCATTCATCACCAGTTTGATCCCAATCCTTCAATGCAAATGGACCACTATAAATCAAATTTGCACTTGTTTTTCCATAGTCCTCACCTTGCTCTTTAACATAGGCTTCGTTTTGTGGTGCCAACCAAGCTATTGACACAACGGAAAGAAATGACGGTTGTGCTTGAGCCAATTTCACAACAAAGGTTTGCTCATCTGGTGCAGAAATTCCTAAATCACTCACTGGTTTAGCTTCCGTACGAACATCGTAGCTATTCACCACGCTATCGAGTAAATAAGCATTCGGTCCTTGGGTTTTCGGATCAACAAGTCGCTTCCATGCAAAGACAAAATCATTGGCCGTCAAGGCGGTTCCATTACTCCATTTTAAATTATCTCGCAATCTAAATGTATAGGTCTTCCCATCTTCACTAACATCAACTGATTGCGCTAATCCAGGAATAGGCTTGCTATTATCATCAAAACGATACAGTCCCTCAAATAAATGCTGGGCAATGGTAAACGTATTTTTATCCGTTGTTTGCGTTGTATCCAACGTTGAGAGCTGTGTAGGTAAACTGATAGCAATTTCCTGTTTCACTTTCTCTGAGCTGGTTGAGGATGTCCCACTTTTGGTTTTCGAACTATAACAGCCTCCTAATAACGCGATACATCCAATAATCAACCCGAATGACAAAATTTTCTTCACTAATATTTCCCCCTTATCTTCTTTTCATAATCAGATGACTTCTCGGTCAGCCTTCGTTTGAGTAAAATAAAAAAGCCTCCATCCTTAAAAGGACGAAAGCTTTCACTTCGCGGTACCACCTTACTTTATCTTCTCAAAGAAGAACTCACTCCAGTACAAACATACTGTGACGCTATAACGGGCGTCCCCGAATTCTCTTAATTAGTCAGAGAAGTGACTCCAAGGCCATTTTCCTTTTTTTTCGTGCATCTCCTTTCACCAAACAGAGACTCTCTATGCCATTTCAAAAAAAGTACTTTCCTTTTCGATGTCTTTCACTATTGATTATAGAGCTATTAAATCATGGCTAAAGGTCATTTGTCAAGAAACCTTTTCTTGGTCAACTAATCTGCCAGTTTCAAATGATGAATGTCTAAAACAGGTTCTTTGGTCATTTCTTGTGAGCATTGTTTCTGAGTCACCCAAGAGCTATAAGTTTACATTTTCATTGTTTGTAACTATCATTATACTGGAAACAAAAAATCAGCTTTACAAGAAAGGAAGTTTTACCATGACAGTAAAAGTAGGAATCAATGGCTTTGGTCGGATTGGTCGTTTAGCATTTCGTCGCATCAAACAAGTATCAGATGATATCGAAGTTGTAGCAATCAATGATTTAACTAGCCCCACTGTTTTAGCACATTTGTTACAGTTCGACTCAACACATGGCACGTATCCAGGTTTAGTCACCGCTTCTGATAATGGTATTCTAATAGATGGCAAAGAAACTCGAGTTTATGCTGAGGCAGATGCAAGTAAATTACCTTGGGTTGAAAATGACGGTGTAGATATCGTTTTGGAATGTACAGGCTTCTACACTTCAGAAGAAAAAGCTAGCGCTCATTTAAAAGCTGGCGTAAAGCGTGTCGTTATCTCCGCACCCGCTGGCAATATGAAAACGATTGTTTATAATGTTAACGATGATACATTAACCCCTAGTGACAAAATTATTTCTGCTGGTTCATGTACAACGAACTGTTTAGCTCCAATGGCTTATTTTTTAAATAATGAATTTGGGATTGAAGTAGGTACCATGACTACGGTTCACGCCTATACCTCTACCCAAATGCTCTTAGATGGTCCTGTTCGAGGTGGTAATTTGCGTGCTGCTCGTTCTGCAGCCGATAATACGATTCCGCATTCAACCGGAGCAGCCAAAGCAATTGGTTTAGTTATTCCTGAATTAAATGGCAAATTACAAGGTCATGCCCAACGTGTGCCCGTAGTTGATGGATCATTAACAGAGCTCGTTTCAATCCTAAAAACAAAGGTAACGGCGGATGAAGTTAATGAAGCAATCAAAAAGCATACAATTGATAATCCTTCTTTTGGGTATGATGATCGAGAAATTGTCTCAACAGATGTCATCGGTACTACATTTGGTTCCATCTTTGACCCAACGCAAACAGAAATTACCACTGCTGGCGATTTCCAATTAGTAAAAACTGTTGCTTGGTATGACAATGAGTTTGGTTTTACATGCCAAATGATTCGCTTATTAGAAAAATTTGCGAATCAAAATGAATAACTTCATCTAAACGAATCGATTTCCGTTTTTTCCTCCTGTCTTGCTTTTTATCTAGGCGATCAGGAGGTTCTTTTTGTGCAAAAATAATAATCTAGCTATAAATTTCTCTAAAAACACGTATGTTACCTTTATTTAATTTATAATATTTCGTTATTTCAATCTAATTCTATTGATTTCAATTCAAACCGTGCTATATTTGTTTTATTAACGAATAAAGGAGATAAGAAAATGACAACAGCTGTTTCATTGGATTTCATCAAAGGATTGCCTAAAGCAGAATTGCATTTGCATTTAGAAGGGACTCTAGAGCCAGACCTAAAACTGAAACTCGCGCAAAAAAACGGGATCGATATTGGTCAGACAACCATTGAAGAAGTCACAGAATCCTACAAATTCGATTCACTTCCTTCTTTCTTGAATGTTTATTATCCCGCAATGAATGTTTTACAGACGGAAGAAGATTTTTATGAATTGACCATTGCTTATCTAAAAAAAGCCCAACAACAAGGTGTCAAACATGCTGAGCTCTTCTTTGATCCTCAAGCCCATACGTCAAGAGGAATTCCTTTTGAAACTATCATTAATGGGTATTATCGAGGTGTTCAGGAAGGGGAAAACTATGGCATTAGTGCTGCTTTGATTCTTTGCTTCTTGCGAGATATGAGTGCCGAATCTGCAGAACAAACCTTAGCTGAAGCATTGCCTTATAAGGATAAGTTTATTGGTGTAGGTTTGGATTCCGATGAAAAGGGAAATCCACCAAGTAAATTTGCTGCCGTATTTCAGACAGCACAGCAAAATGGTCTGAAACGAACAATGCATTGTGACATTGATCAAGAAAATTCCATTGAACATATTCGTCAAGTGATTGAAGATATCCAGGTTGATCGCATTGATCATGGCACCAATATTGTTGAAAATCAAGAATTAGTGGATTATGTGAACGAACATTCAATTGGCTTAACAACTTGTCCTGTCTCAAATGGATTTGTGGTTGATGATATGAAAGGGAAGGAAATTGTTGAATTATTAAATCAAGGGGTGAAAGTCACCGTCAATTCTGATGATCCAGCTTATTTCCAAAGCTATATTGCAGATGATATGTATGCTTTGGCAACAAAATACCATTTATCAAAAGAACAAATCATCCAACTTGCCAAAAATTCTTTTGAAATTGCGTGGATTTCAGAAGAAGACAAACAAACCTATTTAGCTGCAATTGACCGTTATACAAACGAATAAAACTTGAAAATGACTCAAAAGTAAGAAGGAATAGTCCTGCTTACTTTTGAGTCATTTAGATTACACTTAAAAATGCTACTATACTAATACAAAAGCTACTGTTCCAACGAATCACTGTAGAATGTTTTTTCTTCATAAGTGCTTTCAATCATTTTTTAAGGATAGGTAAAAAAGATCAAAAACGACTAAATATCATTGGGGTATCAGTAGATATAGGTATTTGTACGCATCGTTTTTTCCTATGAAGTGTGAGCCTTTACTATAAATTGATACCACTAGATACACTTACTTGGAAATTTGATACGTTGTGGTTGATGTGAACCATTCATCCTTTTTCAAAACGACTGAGCCAAAACTTGGTTGATGAATGGCATCTGGCAACACTTGTGTCTCAAAGGCAATCACATCATGCTCCGCCAAGTCCACTTGGTCCATCGAAACATGGGAATCACCAATATTATAGGTATACACCACCATACTTGGCCGATCGGTAGACACCGTCAATTGATAATTTGGTGTACGTAACCACGCCACAGATGTTTCTGAATGGGATTGTGGAAAGACAAATCCATGATCAAGTCCATTGACTAACCGAATTTGTTCATTCTGACTGGCCAAGTGCTCCGCCAATAAGCAACCTTCTGGTTGCCTAAAATCAAAAGCCGTGCCTTCCACCGATGCCGTTCCTAGCGGTATCCCATCTTTGCGAATGGGCGTATATTGATCTGCCTTAATGGCTAACCGGACCGCTTGTTTGGCATCAGACTGGGACAACCCAGTATAAAAATAGGCGTGGTTGGTCGGATTAAACAAAGTCTCTTGGTCACTTTTCGCTTCGTAGTGAATGCGCCATTCGTTTTCATTGGTTAAGATGTAATGAACCTTCACCTGTAAGTTTCCAGGATACCCACTTTCCATATCTGGACTTTCATGTTTAATTGCAATATCAAATGCATAAAAAATCAAAAAACCTTTATAGACAGCGAATTACTCAATAATCCAGTGTTACCAACGGTTTAACCCTTGTCTGGCAGTAAGATGCCTCTTACCATTTTTTTGGTGGATTGTTGGTGGTTCTGATTCAAAAGAATCGGTTGGTTGGGTCAAGAGAAGAAGCGAAGCGGCTCTTGACTCAGCCAACCGATTCTTTTACCTTATGGAACCAACGAACCACCTTAAGCGGTTTTTAATTTTGCCAGTTCTTCCTGAAGTTGTTCTGCGGGTGTTGCTTAGCCCATTATTTTTCTTGGTCTGTTGTTGATTGTATCGGTTATTGCGTGTAAGTGCGAGTAGGACAAGGGACTCAGAGTGACACCCTTCGGGATAAATTCCCGGAGCATACGATTATGTCTTTCATTTGTGCCTTTTTCCTAAGAGGCGTACGCATGGGTAAAGAATACCTGAACACCCGAGGAGCTTTCTTCGATAAGAGATAGCGTGGAAAATTCAGATCCGTTATCCGTGGTTAGCGTCTTGAATTGTTCTAGCCCTTGTTTTTTCATTAAATCAAGTACACCTTTTTGAACCAATGCGGCGCTTTTTCCCCAAACTTTTTTTGTGAGAAAGTAGCGCGTTTTTCGTTCAACCATCGTGATGATGACGGGCTCATTTTTTGTTTTCTTCCCTAAGACCAAATCAACTTCCCA
>NZ_JBHUMO010000051.1:9732-10152 GCF_042685105.1 Enterococcus camelliae
TTTTTCCCAAGAGGCATACGCATGGGTAAAGAATACCTGAACACCCGAGGAGCTTTCTTCGATAAGAGATAGCGTGGAAAATTCAGATCCGTTATCCGTGGTTAGCGTCTTGAATTGTTCTAGCCCTTGTTTTTTTATTAAATCAAGTACACCTTTTTGAACCAATGCGGCGCTTTTCCCCAAACTTTTTTTGTGAGAAAGTAGCACGTTTTCCGTTCAACCATCGTGATGATGACGGGCTCATTTTTTTGTTTTTTTTCCTAAGACCAAATCAACTTCTCAATGTCCAAATGTTTCTCTTGATAGTACTTCTGGCGCACGTTCTTCAATGCTGCGTCCTAAGTGTCTAGCATTGCGGCCCTTCGGGTCTGAAACTGTTTTCTTTCGTGGTCGCATCCTGGTCTTCATAGGTAAATCAAT
>NZ_JBHUMO010000051.1:10162-10326 GCF_042685105.1 Enterococcus camelliae
CCCCAAACTTTTTTTGTGAGAAAGTAGCGCGTTTTTCGTTCAACCATCGTGATGATGACAGGCTCATTTTTTGTTTTCTTCCCTAAGACCAAATCAACTTCCCAATGTCCAAAGGTTTCTCTTGATAGTACTTCTGGCGCACGTTGTTCAATACTGCGGCCTAA
>NZ_JBHUMO010000051.1:10336-42334 GCF_042685105.1 Enterococcus camelliae
GCGTTTTGGTTTCTTTCTTCCAGCGATTCCTAAGAATTGATTTCGTTGTTCTTCAGAATAATAACGAGTACCTCCTTGAGAAACATGAGCGGGCTTTAATTCCCCTCTTTTATCCCAGTTTCTCAACGTTTGTGGTGTTACACCTATCTGTTTTCCAAATTCACCTATCGAATACATAGTCATAATCTTCACCTCAAAATGATTATACCACATATTGATGTTTTAAATGATATTTTTATAGATATTTACACATTATGATTAGCTGTTGTTACCCTCCTATAAAAAAAGAGTAGTGAAAAAGGAGACGCTCAACCGATACCCCAAAGAACGATCTGATTGAACCATTCATTGTTGCGTTTTCTAGTTACTCCTTTTGTCCCTACTTCTTTTAAATTCTAGCTAAACAAAGGTTAATAAGAAATATTTCTTCTTTCCTCTACGGATGACACTATACTGACCGGATAATTTGTCTCCATCGGTTAGAATATACTCTACCGTTTGAACCCGTTCACCATTCAAATAAATCGCTCCATTTTGCAAATCTTCACGTGCTTGTCGACGGGAAGTAGCAATTTTTGCTGTGACTAATACATCCAGTAATTGCATTGAATCATCTGCCGTTACATGATAAGTTGGTACACCTTTAAATCCTTGAGAGATTTCTTCCGCAGTGAGTGTTTTTATTTCCCCACTAAACAATGCTTCGGAAATATGAATAGCCTGCAGGTATTTTTCTTCTCCATGAACCAAAGTTGTTACTTCTTTAGCCAGTGCTTTTTGCGCCAACCGTTTTTCTGGTGCCTCATTAAATTGGCGTTCAATCTCAGCAATTTCAGGTAGCGTTAGGAAGGTAAAATATTTCAAAAACTTTATAACATCGCGATCATCTGTATTAATCCAGAATTGATAAAATTCGTAAGGTGTTGTTTTTTCTGGATCCAACCAGACCGCATTGCCTTCTGTTTTTCCGAATTTTGTGCCATCTGCTTTTGTAATGAGCGGCATCGTCAAGCCAAATCCTTGTACTTCTTTTTCTCGTCGCAGTAACTCAATACCCGAGGTAATATTTCCCCATTGATCACTTCCACCTAATTGAAGGAGACAGCCATAATTTTCATAAAGTTTCAAAAAGTCATATGCTTGGAGCAATTGGTATGCAAATTCCGTGTAAGAAATTCCACTTTCAATTCTGCGCTTCACGCTTTCTTTGCTCATCATGTAATTGATTGTGAAGTTTTTTCCCACATCACGTAAGAAATCAATTAAAGAAATTGAGCCCAACCAATCGTAGTTGTTGGCTAACACAGCGGGTGCTTTCTCATCTTCAAAATCAATAAAACGAGACAATTGATTTTTAATGCTTTGTGACCATTCTTGAACAATCGACAACGTATTCAATTGACGTTCTTGATCTTTAAAGGATGGATCACCAATCATACCCGTTCCGCCACCAACCAAGGCAATCGGAACATGTCCTTTTTGTTGAAACCGGCGTAACATAAGAATAGGTAGTAAATGACCAATATGTAAACTATCGGCAGTTGGATCAAATCCTACGTACAATTTAATCGACTCTTCATTTAGTTGTTTTTCTAAAGCTTCTTCATCCGTGGTTTGAAATATCAATCCACGATCTTTTAGTTCTTGAAAAAAATCAGAACTCATGTTCATTCCTCCCAAATACTTACTCAGTTTCCATATTAACTGATATTTTTTCTGTTGCAAAGGTTTTTATCCGGAATTCCAAATTTTCCAAAAAAGCTGCACCTATCCATCCCACCTTTTTTTTGTTATAATTGTACAGAATAAAATGAAACTGAGGTGACCTTTTTGGCTCAGAAATCTAGAAACAAATTAAAAAAATCATCATCCGCTACTCATGGTGCACTTTTTTATTTAAATGTTGTCGTTCGTGTTATTCAATCCCTCTTTCTATTAGTTGTTAGTCTGGGTGTCATGGCAGGGGCGTTTGGTCTTGGAATTGGAGCCGGATACTTCGCCTATCTAGTTGAGGATACGCAGCTACCTACTAAAGAAAAAATGGCAGCAGAGCTTGGAAATCTTTCGCAGACATCCCTTTTGACTTACGCGGATAATTCAACAATTGCGACTGTGAATTCCGATTTACAGCGAACAATGGTTGCTTCGGATAAAATTTCTGATCTATTAAAAAAAGCCATTGTATCGACGGAAGATGAAAATTTTTATCAGCATCAAGGATACGTTCCGAAGGCCGTATTACGCGCTTTAGTCTCTGAAGTAACAGGGATAGGCAGTAGCGGAGGCTCTACCTTAACTCAGCAACTTGTTAAACAACAAATGCTAACGGATGAAACAACCTTTAAACGAAAAGCAAATGAAATTATTTTGGCTCATTTGGTTGATAAAAACTTCTCAAAAGATCAAATTCTCACCATGTATCTTAACGTATCTCCTTTTGGACGAAACAATAAAGGGGAAAACATTGCCGGTGTCCAAGAAGCTGCAAAAGGCATTTTCGGTGTGGATGCAAGCCAGCTAAATTTGGCTCAGTCAGCTTTTATTGCTGGTCTTCCTCAGAGTCCGATTAGCTATAGTCCTTACAATAATGATGGCACAATTAAAAAAGATGTTTCCTTGGGACTAAAGCGGAAAGATTTTGTTTTGTTTAGCATGTATCGCAACAAAACCATTTCCCAAAAAGAATACGACGAAGCCAAAGCGTATGATTTAAAGAAAGACTTTTTGCCGCAAGCCGCTGCAAATACAAATGAACAAAGCTTCCTGTATTATGCTGTAATGGATCAAGCCAAAGCAGTACTTGGGGAAAAATTAGCAAATGAAGCCAAAATCAGCAAAAAGGAATATGCCAAAGAGGAAGTAAAAGACGCCTATGAAACATTGGCAGAACAAAAATTAACCAATGGCGGGTATACCATTCATTCCACCATTGATAAAACAATCTATCAAGCCATGCAAGACGCTGCTATTACCTATGGCTATCAGTTAGATGATGGCAATGGAACCGTAGAAGTTGGTAACGTCCTTTTGGATAATCAAACTGGTCGTATTATTGGTTTTGTGGGTGGTCGCGATTATGCAACCAACCAATTCAACCATGCATTCTCAGCAGAACGACAAGCGGGATCAGCTATCAAACCGGCTCTTGTATATGGACCGGCAATTGACTTGGGGCTAATCGGCACGGAGACGAGGGTTTCCAATTACCCAACTACTTGGGGTGGTTCAAGCACGGATAGCAATGAACCAGTTGTCAACGCAACACCATACAATATGAACACCTTCCAAACCGTTCGCGAGGCAATCTCTTGGTCAAACAACATTCCTGCGTACCAAATTTATCAAAATACCCTTAATAAAGAAGGGTCTAGTAGCTATGTCTATGATCATTACTTGTCCAAAATGAATTATCCAGATGTCGAACAGTGGTCCTATCCATCCGCTCCGCTTGGCGTTGTTGACTTAACCGTACTTGAACAAACAGGTGGTTTTCAAGCACTTGCCAATGGTGGTGTCTATCAAAAAGCTTATATGATTTCATCTATCACTGATTCAAGTGGCAAACCTATTTACGAGCATAAAGAAGATCCTGTTCAAGTCTATTCCAAAGCAGCCGCATCCATTATGAATGATCTGATGCGAAGTGTTCTAACCAGTGAAATCACTTCAAAATATAGACCGCTTCTCACACAATTAAACCCAACCTTAGCAAGTGCTGATTGGGTAGGTAAAACTGGAACAACCAATGATTACAAAGATTCATGGCTAGTTGTGTCCACACCTTCAATTACGCTTAGCAGTTGGACCGGTCATGATGACGGCACGCCATCGGATGAAGGTGCAAGTCTGCGGCAGGCGACTTACATGGCGAACTTAGCCAATGCTATTTACCTCTCTTCACCAGAAACAATTGATGTTGCAGCAAAATTCTCATTGGATTCCTCTGTAAAAAAAGAAACGGTCAACACTTTTACTGGAGAAAAAAATATTAGAAGCATCACCATCAATGGGACAACTTATGCTCTACCTTCTGCGACAACCACCTCCTATTGGGCAAAAACGGGTGCTAGTGACACTCAATTTAAATTTGGTATTGGGGGAACTGATAGCAACTATCTTAACTATTGGCAAAAAGGAGCTAGTGTTACCAAAAAAAGTAATAACGATGCGACTGGTTCTAGCTCTTCCAAAGAAGAAAAAAAAGACGCTGAATCAAGCTCGTCCTCTAACGAAAAAAATAATTAAAAAAAAAACCGACAATGTCGGTTTTTTTTTATTTAGAAGAACCCTTAGGAATAATCGTATATGGTAAGGTAATAGTCTTTTGTTCAATCTCTTCTTTATTCATCATTTTCGTTAATAGCCGCATAGAAACTGCACCCAAATCATAGAGTGGTTGGCTAATGCTTGACAGACGCGGACGTGACACATCAGTAAGCAGTGAATTATTGCTCGTGATGATTTCAAATTCATCCGGCACAGTGATGCCACGATCAATTAACCCATCTAATAAGCCAATGGCCAATTCATCATCAGTTACATAGGCTGCAGTTGCTCCACTATTTAACACTCGATCAACTAAACCCAATCCATTTTTGAAACTGTAAGGTGCTTCAAAAATTAAGCCTTCATTGTATTCAATTTCAGCTTCTTTTAAAGCCGTTTTATAGCCGTTCAAACGATTTTGTCCATTAATAGGATCAATTAAAGCACCACTGATAAAGGCAATCTTTTGGTTGCCATTTTTAGCTAAGACACTAACCGCATCTTTGGTTGCTGAAGTATAATCAATATTGACACTACCCACTTGTTCATCTGGGTCAATCGAGCCGGCAAGTACAACAGGTGTCTTTGAACGTGAAAATTCACCACGGATTTCATCCGTAATACGATGTCCCATAAAAATAATGCCATCCACTTGTTTTGCCAATAAATTATTTAACACATTTACTTCTTTTAAGCTATCGCCATCAGAATTGGCTAAAATAATATTGTACTTGTACATTGTTGCCACATCATCAATTCCTCTAGCCAATGAAGCAAAAAACATATTACTCACATCAGGGATAATTACCCCAACAGTTGTTGTTTTTTTGCTAGCTAATCCTCTAGCCACAGCGTTCGGGCGATAATCCAATCGATCAATTACCTCAAGTACTTTTTTTCGAGTTACCGGTTTCACGTTGGGGTTGCCGTTGACAACGCGCGAAACGGTAGCCATTGATACATTAGCTTCTCTTGCTACATCATAAATAGTAATTGTTTGCTTTTCCATTTTTACTGCTCCATTCTGCTTTTTTTCAGAAAATCTCATTTACATTTCTAAATAAGGATAGCAAAAATACTTTCAATATGCAACCGTTTTAATTATTGTTTTCATGAAAACTTACTTTTGCTTCGATTTTAATTAATGATAAAAAGTGATAAAATAAAGTGATTCTATTATGAAAGAAGGTCAATCCATGAATACCAAAAAACTATCCGAATTACAAACGTATATGAACGCTCACAATATTCAGGTTGCGTACCTCTCTAATCCAACGACTATCGCCTACCTAAGTGGATTTGAAAGCGAACCTCACGAAAGAATATTAGGGTTATTCATTTCTGCAACAGAAGACCCATTTTTGTTTACACCTGCTTTAGAAACGGAACCGGCCAAAAACAGTTCTTGGTCATTTGATGTGGTGGGTTATCTGGATAGCGAAAACCCATTTGAAAAAATTCAGGAAGAACTGCTCACTCGTTACGGAGCTATTGAGTCATTTGGGCTAGAAAAAAGTTCTCTTTCGCTTGATCGTTTTGAAATCATGGCTGCTCTCTTCCCGCATGCCTCTTTTTCAGCCAATTTGACCCCAATCATTGAAACAATGCAGCTTCGAAAAACGGAAAGTGAAATTCAAACTCTTCTGGAAGCTGGGAATTGGGCAGATGTTGCTTTTGACATTGGTTTTTCAGCTATCAAGGCTGGCGTTTCAGAGCAAGAAATCGTTGCAGAGATTGAGTATCAATTAAAAAAACAGGGTGTTTCTCACATGTCATTTGATACATTGGTACTTGCTGGGATCAATGCTGCGAATCCACATGGCACACCTGGTAGCAATCAGGTACAGCCAAATGAATTGGTTTTATTTGATTTAGGAGTAATCTGGAAAGGCTACTGTTCAGATGCGACCAGAACAGTTGCTTTTCACGAACCAACTGCTCTCCAACAAAAAATTTATGACATTGTTTTGCAAGCCCAATTAGCTGCTCAAAAGGCTGTCAAACCTGGTGTTACTGCAGCATATCTTGACAACGTAGCTCGTGAAGTCATTACTTCGGCGGGATATGGTGACTACTTCACCCATCGTTTAGGTCATGGTTTGGGCATGTCTGTCCATGAATATCCTTCTCTGGTAGCGGGAAATGATTTAATTATTGAAGAAGGAATGTGCTTTTCATTAGAACCTGGGATTTACATTCCTGGCGAGGTAGGCGTCCGTATTGAAGATTGCGTCTATGTAACTTCCGATGGGTGTAAACCCTTCACAAAAACATCCAAAAAATTACAAATCATCCAATAGTCAGCTACAAAAAACGATTTGCACTGTACTTTCTACAATGCAAATCGTTTTTTTGTTTGCCTCATTGAACATTGGATTGCCTAATCAGCTCTTACGATTCTAATTTGGCTGCTTCTTCTTTCATTTCCTGTTTCAATTGTTCAGCAACTTCTTCGCTATCTTTTTTTGTTTCGTTCATTGTCGCTTCGGTCGCTTTTTTGGTTGATTGTGCTTCCGTCACAGTATCATCTACATTTTCCGCAAGGCTTTCTTTACTAGCTTCAGCTACCTCTTTTGCTTTATCCAAAACTTCTGCTTTTGTATCCTCGACGGCTTCTTTCGCATCACTTTTTGCGTCATTTACCTCGATAATAATATCTTCTACTTGGTCAGCCATTTCTTCTTTTCCATCAGCAGCTTTCTCTGTCACTTTACTAGTTGCTTTTTTTAATCGATTGGCTAAATCACCGGTTTGTTGTTTTAATGTATCAACAAAGTCTGCTGAGTTTTCATGAATATCATTCACTGAATCTGCTGATTTTTCTTTGATTGTCTCTGCTAAATCATCTGCTTGTTGCGCGAACTGATTTGCTTTTTCTTTGGCTAAATTAGCAAAATCAATTCCTCTGTCTTTCGCAATATCTGAGTAATCCGAGGCCGCATCTAATAAGTCATCCACTTGTTTTGCCAATTTTCCTCGTAATTCCTTGCCTGATTCTGGTGCTAATAATAACGCTGTCACAGCAGCTGCTGTTCCGCCAATAACTGCACCTAATAGAAATCCACCTGTTTTTCCCATATTCTTTTTCCT
This sequence comes from Enterococcus camelliae, assembly GCF_042685105.1. Taxonomy (NCBI): domain Bacteria; kingdom Bacillati; phylum Bacillota; class Bacilli; order Lactobacillales; family Enterococcaceae; genus Enterococcus; species Enterococcus camelliae. The sequence goes on from NZ_JBHUMO010000051.1 coordinate 17,693, forward strand.
CCTCTTTTTACTTTGCTGTTTTTGTAGCCTCTGCACTTGCCGCAGATGATTTGCGCTTGGTAAAATATTTCGAAGCTGCTTGGCCAACCTTTCCTGCTACGGTTGCTTTGGCAGTCGTCCTACCAAGCGAACCAACACGTGCGACTAAATTCCTACTAGAATGGTTCAAATCCGATACCGATGTTCCTAAATCAGCAACAGCAGTAAAAAGCGGATCAATTGTTGCAACTTTTTCATTAACATCTAGCAATAATGCATTACTTTTTACCAACAAACCCTCTACTTCTTTTGATAGAATATCGGCATCTTTGGTGATGATAGTTATTGTTTCATTGGTTGTTGCCACGGTACGATTTACTTGATCCATTGTTTTTGAAACTTTGATTAGTACACGGACTAAAAATAGAACTAAAATGACAAACGCAAGCGCTGCAATCAATGCAGCTAGTTCCCCAATTGACATATGAACGCTCCTTCCATTTTTTTCTTTATACAAGCATAGCATTTCCAAAAACTTTCGACAAACATTTTCTATTCAAAAAAAACGGTATTCCCTCAAACAAATCATCCATAAGTGGACGTGATTAAAGCAATTGTACTAGGAAAAAAAGCCTATTATTGATTCGTCATCAATATAGGCTTAAGAATAATCGCTAGTTTTTATTTTTCGTTTTTCTCTGATAAAACAGTTTTTTGGTCTTCTTCACTTAATCTTTTTCCTAAATCAATAATAAAAGAACGCAACTTATCCTTTACTTCTGGGTGGATTAACCCATACTCGATACTTGTTTTCATAAAACCAAATTTATCCCCAACATCATAACGTTTGCCTTTAAACTCACGGGCAAAAACGCGTTGGGTTTGATTCAAGGTATCGATGGCATCAGTTAACTGAATTTCGTTGCCGGCACCTGGTCTTTGATTTTCTAGCACTTCAAATATTTCCGGCGTCAACAAATATCTACCAATGATGGCTAAATCACTTGGTGCTTTGTCTGGCGTAGGCTTTTCAACAAAATTTTTCACATTATATAGTCCTGGTTTTACTTGTTCACCTGGATTAATAATGCCATATTTTGATGTATCTTTATGAGGAACCTTCATGACGGCAATTGTTGATGCGTGTGTGGCATCATAATCATTGATGAGTTGTTGTGTTAAAGGAATTTTGTCTTCCATCAAGTCATCCCCTAACATCACAATAAACGGTTCATTGCCAACGAAAGCCTTTGCTTGTAAAACGGCATGTCCCAATCCGAGTGGGTGTGATTGACGAATAAAGTGTAAATTGACATCAGTGGTCTCTTCCACTAGCTTTAATAGATCTTCTTTTCCTTTTTCTTTTAAATTCATTTCTAGCTCAAGATTGGCATCAAAATGATCTTCGATTGGTCGTTTTCCTTTACCGGTAACGATTAAAATATCTTCAATGCCTGATTTCAATGCTTCTTCAACAATAAATTGAATCGTTGGTTTGTCAACAATTGGCAACATTTCTTTCGCCATTGCTTTTGTAGCTGGTAAAAAACGTGTGCCTAAGCCTGCTGCAGGAATAACTGCCTTTTTTACTTTCATTTTTTCTGCTCCTTTATTATTCAATTGAGAATTCATTTTCGACTTTTCCTTCTCGAAGCATAATGTCTCGAGCGGCTTGATGAATATCTTTTCCTTCATAAAGTACTTGATAAATGCTTTCAGTAATCGGCATTTCGACGTGTAACAACGCTGCTAGCTCCTTGGCAGCTTTGGTGGTCGCTACGCCTTCAACAACCATCCCCATATTTTCCAATACTTCATCGAGTGAATGCCCTTTCCCCAAGAGATTACCCGCTCGCCAGTTTCTTGAGTGCACACTCGTACAAGTAACGATCAAATCGCCTACACCGCTTAAGCCAATAAAAGTTAAGGGGTTGGCACCCATCGCGACACCCAAGCGACTAATTTCGGCTAATCCCCGTGTCATGATTGCTGCTTTGGCATCATCGCCAAATCCTAGTCCAGCTAAAGCCCCTGCACCAATAGCGATGATATTCTTTAAAGCTGCTCCCGTTTCTACTCCGATGACATCTGTGTTCGTATAAATACGAAAATAATCATTCATAAAAAGTGCTTGAACGTACTGAGCGGCTTCTTGTTCACGACTTGCTGCAGTAATCGTTGTAATATCATGTACCGAAACTTCTTCCGCATGACTCGGACCGGATAACACAACAATTTCTTCGCGGTTATTCGGCGCAATTTCTTCTGCTAAAACTTCCGAAATTCGCTTATGTGTGCCTTGTTCTAGTCCTTTTGATGCATGAACAATATGTGGTTTATTTTTGACAATTTGATTGAATTCATGGGCCACTGAACGAATGGCTTTCGTTGGCAAAACAAACAGAACAACGTCCGCTTGATCAATTGCTACCTCGAGTGATTGCTCTGCACGAATGCCAGAATCCATTTTAAGGTTTGGTAAATAATGGCGATTGGTGTGTTGCTCATTGATTTCCTTAATTTGCTCTGGCTTGTTGCCCCAGATTGTTACAACATGCCCATTTTCAGCTAAAACTTGAGCGAGCGCCGTTCCCCATGACCCTGGTCCCAATACAGCGATTCGTTGTTTTTCCAATTTTTATCCCTCTTTCTTTTTAAATGATCCATTCGTTTGGTCCAAGATTACGAATGTAAGGCTTCAACTGTGGATTCTTTTTTCTTCTCCATACGAAGACAACAATGCCACTCACGAACAAAATGAACGATAACAATTGAGAGATACGAATATCCCCATACAGATAAAGACTATCCGTACGCATGCCTTCTACAAACATCCGGCCAAAACTATACCAAATGATATAACTAATGGCGACTTCTCCTTGCTTAAGCAAGCCCGTTTTCCTTCGAAGAAAAATTAATACAAAAAATCCAATAAATGTCCAAAGCGATTCATATAAAAAAGTTGGCTGACGATACGCACCATCTATAAACATGTTTTCAATGATAAAATTTGGTAAGTGAATGGATTGTAGAAAGGCTAACGTTGTTTTTTCGCCATACGCCTCATGATTCATAAAATTTCCCCACCGACCAATTGATTGCGCAATCATCACACTAGGTGCCGCAATGTCTAAGAACGTCCACAAGGGAATGACATGGCGGTAGCAGAAGTAAACCAACCATAAAAAGCCAGCAATTAGCCCACCATAAATAGCCAAACCACCCGAACGAATATTAAAAATTTGGATTGGATCATGTAAATAGGGTTGTAAATCAAACAAGATATAGTACAGTCTTGCACCTACAAACGATAGGGGTAAGCCAAGAAGCATAAAGTCAGAAACGTCATCTCGCCTCATTCCTACCCGTTCGGATTCACGTGAGCTAAGAAAGATTGCTAAAATGATCCCTGAAACGATAATGATGGCATACCAATAGATTGATAGTCCAAATAATTCAAATGCCACTCGATTTACATATGACAACATTCCTGTCTTCTCCCCTTTTATTTACTCGAATTTTCTTCAATCAAGCGACTTAAGCGTTCTTCAAATGCTTTGGTTGCATCATAGCCCATTGAACGAGCTCGATAGTTCATCGCAGCAACTTCAATAATAATCGCAACATTTCGTCCTGTTTTTACAGGAATTTTTATTTGAGGAACATCTACCGATCCAATATTAATCGTTTCATCTGATGTACCAAGACGATCATATTTTTTGTCTTTCGCCCAATTTTCGAGATAAACAACTAATTGAACTTGCATCGATCCTCGCACAGCACTCGCACCGAATAAATTCATGACATCAATAATGCCAATTCCTCGAATTTCAATCAAGTGTTTTAGAATTTTAGGTGGTTCACCAATTAAGGTTAAATCATCTTTCTTAAAGACATCTACCCGATCATCTGCGATTAAACGATGGCCGCGTTTGATTAATTCTAAAGCTGTTTCACTTTTTCCGATGCCGCTATCCCCTTGAATCAAGACACCTAGCCCATAGACATCTACTAAGACTCCGTGGACACTCGTTCGCATGGCCAATTGTTCATCTAAGTAGCTGGACATTTCACCAAGTAATCTTGACGTTGATGCTTTGGATCGCAAAATAGCAATTTGGTTTTCTTGACAGGCTTGGATCATTTCAGCAGGAACGGTCAAATTTCTAGATACAATAAATCCCGGCGTTTCATCCGAGCACAACCGACGCAAAATCATAAGTCGTTCTTCAGGCATCATACGTTGTGCAAAGGTAATTTCTTTGTTTCCAAACAGTTGCAGTCGATCATTTGAATAGTATGAAAAATACCCCGTTAATTCTAAGCCTGGTCTTGAGATATCACTTGTAAATACAGAACGATCCATTGCTTCTGGATTACCAGTAACGATTTCTAAATTCAATGCTTGTGCTAATTCACTTAATTTCACAGACTCTGTCATTCATAACCCTCTTTTCTTTTGACATGTTCTTATTTATTTTATCATTACCATCGTTAAATTCCTATATTCTAATAAATATATCTAATTTTTTTGTCATTTTATGATATGATTTCAGTTATAAAGGAGGCGTTTCACGCTATGAAATTTACTGAATACCCTTATCAACGGCCCAACTATGAGCAATACAAAGAAGACTATCTAGCTGGTGTAAAAACATTAAAGGAAGCAACTACGTTAGAAGCAGCTACTGCGGCACTTGATCATTTAAATACCCTAAGAGGCAACGTGGACACTGCTGCAAATTTAGCAAGCATTCGTTATTCCATTGATACAAATGATTCCTTCTATCAAGCAGAAGATGATTTTTGGAATGAGTATGCTCCCCATTTTGAATCATTGGATTTTCAGTTTTATCAGGCTCTTCTGTCTTCCCCATTATTAACGGAGCTAAAAAAGAGCTATCCAGAAACGCTTTTTCTTTTTGCAGAAAGCCGTGTAAAAATTTTTGATGAATCGATTATTCCGTATAAGCAAAAAGAAAACCAATTGTCATCAGCCTATGCAAAACTCATCGCTTCGGCTCAGATTGAATTTGAAGGCAATATTTACACTCTTCCTCAAATGGCTCCATTTGCCCAATCAAAAGACCGCGCCACTCGTAAACAGGCTCAGCAGAAAATCTCGCAATTTTATCATGAAAACGAGGCAGAACTTGATCGTATCTATGATGAAATGGTTCAAGTACGTACCAAAATCGCTCAGACTTTGGGATTTTCAAACTATGTAGCGTTTGCTGATGTCATGATGAATCGTTGGGACTATGATCGCAAAATGATTGAAACTTATCGTCATGAAATTTTAACAAAAGTCGTGCCAGTCACACAAAAATTGTATGCAAGACAGGCAGAGCGAAACAATTTAGATCATTTGCAATTTTACGACCTTAGTTTAGATTTTCCGAATGGAAATGCCACACCTAAGGGAACACCTGATGAACTAGTTGCACATGCTCAAAGCATGTACCATGAACTTTCAGCCGAAACAGGGGCATTCTTTGACTTTATGGTAGAACATGGATTATTGGATCTTTTAAGTAAAAGAGGGAAACAATCAGGTGGTTATTGTACCTATATCCAAGATTTTCAGTCTCCATTTATTTTTGCCAATTTTAATGGAACTTCCCATGATGTCGATGTGTTAACCCACGAAGCTGGTCATGCCTTCCAATGTTTTGAATCACGTTGGATTAAAGAACCGGAAATTGTCTTTCCTAATTACGAATCGTGCGAAATTCATTCAATGTCAATGGAATTTATTGCTTGGCCATGGATGGAAGGCTTCTTCAAAGAAGATACCGATAAATATAAATTTGCTCATTTAGCAAGTGCTTTGCAATTTTTACCATATGGTGTGCTAGTCGATCATTTCCAACAAGAAGTATATAGCCATCCTGAATGGACAGCAACTGATCGCAAAAATTGTTGGCGCAATCTAGAAAAACAATATTGTCCGGAAAGAGATTACAGTGAATTATCCGATTTAGACCGAGGAACTTATTGGTATCGTCAAGGACATATTTTCGAATCGCCTTTTTATTATATTGATTATACATTGGCGCAAGTTTGTGCATTTCAATTTTGGAAAAAATTCCATGTTGACCAAGACAACCAGGCTTGGGAAGACTACTTAGCCATTTGTAAAGTTGGCGGAACGAAAACATTTCTCGAAATTTTAGCAACCGGCAACCTTCAATCGCCATTTGAAGAAGGAGCTTTAGACCAAACAATCTTAGCTGTTGAAACTTATTTAGCAGGTGTTTCGGAAGAAAGATTCGCTTAGAATAATGCAAAAGGGTTCCCATGCACACTTATGCGATGGGAACCCTTTTTTAGGGGAATTTAAGTATTCATTTTTTCAAGTTGATGTTCTGTCACAATCATGTTAATTATTGACATGACCACTGCGATGAGGATGGATGCTCCGAATGAGGAAAAACCGAAGCGTGAACCACCCATGACACTTGCTGTCATTTGTAGCATTGCAGCGTTGACAACAAAAGTGAATAGACCTAAAGTTAACAACGTTAGAGGAAATGCAAGTATTGACAGAATGGGACGAATAATCGCATTCAAAATCGATAAAATAAAGCTCGCCACCAATGCCGTTAAAATACTCTCAACGTGAATCATTTGTGGCAACAACACGGATAACGAAATGAATGTTAGCATATTCATAACCAGTCGTTGCAAATAAGTCACTAAAAATCACTCCAATCTTCATCATCGTCATCATCTTCTACTTTTTCGGCATCTTTCCGTTTTGCGCGTCTAGATGGGTCGTTCTTTTGATAATAGTCATTTTCGTGTCCATATCTCGACTTCGAACGTCTTTTTTTTCCATCGGGCATGATAATCGCTAAACAGATATATACTAGTACCCCTGGGAAGGCTTGTGAAAGGACAGAAAGTATGACGTAAACAACACGTACGATTGTTGGATCGATACCAAAATAGTCTGCAATCCCTCCCAATACACCTGAGATAACTTTGTTGTTAGAAGATTTTGTTAATCGCCTTTTCATGTGGTTCACCTTCCTTTCCTTTATAGCGATTGGCTATCCTTTAAATAAATGGTTCCAGTCGTCGTTCCAACAGTAATCGTTGCCATATCTTCTGCAACTCGGGCAAAGTCTAACAGTTGATTCATCCGGTCTTTCTTTTCACGGATAACATCATAATTGGTCATTCGACTTTGGATGGAACCCATACTCGTTTTTGCCAATCCATTCATGCCCAATGTGGCAGGAACCGCTAATTTAATATTGCCATTAACTGAAGTTGCCTCCAATTTTTTAAGCGTACTTTCGGTAAAGGTACATTTAATATCACCATTTACTAGAGAAATACTCGCTGTTTCTGGTGTGGTTGTCAAGGTGATTGAGCCATTGACGGACTCAATTACCGTATCGCGAATGACCCCCGACTGAATAGAAATCTCTCCATTCACTCCTTCCATCTCAAGCATAGTAGCTGATAGGGATTGAATCATTAAATCACCATTGGTTGACTTCAAATAAACATCTTTTGCTACCAAGTCATCAATCAGAATTGCACCATTTAACATTTTGATTGAAACATGATCATAAATTTTTGCTGGCAAATAAACAATTAGTTCTGCCCGAATACGTTTGTTAGGAATCTGAACGCTAATTTTTTCTTCATCCACGATTATTTGACTACGGCTTGCAAATACTTCTTCGGGATCTTCATCCGCTACCTTCCCATAAAGTTTGATTGCAGCTTCTATTCTAACGACTTCTTCGTCATGTTTTTTCAGTTGAATTTTTCCATTTGCGACTTTCATATCGATAATCGTCGCTTCGGTAGCTGGAAATTCGTATGATTTGTCAAATTTGGTTGCAGCAACTCCAGGTACTTTGACATGGATATTCTTCCATTCAACGTTTTCCCCGATGGTATCTGTGACAGATTGAATGGTTTTCAACAATGATTTGCCGAATTTTGAGCCACTTTTCAACATCTTGTCACTTACTTGACTAAACGTTTCGTTTGCTTGTTCTTTCCAGTCATCGGGAATATCAAATTTTTGACTAACCTTTTCTTTTGTGTGTTTCCATTGCTCTTTACGAATTGTCTTCATCTCTTCGTCAATCGCTTGTTGTTCTGCTTTCAATTCTTCAGCAGCTCCAGCTAATTCTTTTAGTTGCTCTTCTAGTGTTTGACGTTGTTCCCGCTCAGAATCAGTTAGTTCACCTAATTCCTCTTTGGTATTTAGTTGCATGATTTCATCAGCTATTTCGGCTTGTTCTTGTGAAATCCCCTCTAATTCAACGGAAATTTCATCCAATTCCGCGGATGCATGTGTCGCTTTGGCCGTTAATTTTTCAAGAATGGATTCTAAGTGTTCCTTATCCTCCCTTTCTAAATCAGCCATTGTTTTTTCTTGATTTATTGTATCATCTACTTTATCTGCCTTATGTGCCTTGACTTCTTCTTCAGCCCTTTGGATTTGTGAAGCATCCTTTTCATTTGCGATACTTTCTAATAAATCTAAGGCTTCTTCCGTGGAAAGTACACCTTTTTTTACCAAATCTAAAATACGTTCTCTTTCATTCATGGAAATGCCTCCTATCAATTTTTTTAAAACTTTTTTATATCCTTATTATGCCAAGAATAGGGTAGTTTGACATAGGTCTAAAGTACCAACTTATGATAGATTCCTTAACTACCTATGCAACCATGAGGCATTTTGAATTGCAGTTTAAAAAAAACTTTCCCTGAAATAATCCAGGGAAAGTTTTTTTGTCAATTGATTGATTTAGCAACCTTTTCGTCAACAATTTTTTTGATATTCATGACGACTTGCTGGATAGACATTCCTGTGGTGTCAAGACGAATCGCATCATTTGCTTGTTTTAGTGGTGAAATTTTTCTGGTAGAATCCAGTTGATCGCGATGTTCGATTTCTTTTTTTAATGTCTGAAAATCAGTGGGGATTCCTTTACTTTGATTTTCTTTGAATCTTCGTTCTGCGCGTTCTTCCACACTTGCAACCAAAAAAATTTTGACTTCTGCATTGGGTAAAACAGCTGTGCCTATATCACGGCCATCCATCACCACACCACTATTACTCGCAATTTCTTGTTGTTTTTCGACTAGCTTACGACGAACCTGTTCATGTGCAGCAACTTCTGAAACGTTGTTGGTCACTTCAGGTTGCCGAATTTTTTCAGTCACATTGACATGATCAATATAGACCAATTGTCCTTGGTTGGTTTGACGAAAAGAGATTTTATGATTGTTAATCAGCGATACTAATCCCTGCTCATCATCAAATGCAACGTCCGAACAAATAGCCATCAGTGTCACACTACGATACATCGCACCAGTATCTGTATAGATGAAGCCATAATCATTCGCTAAAATTTTTGCAACCGTACTCTTTCCTGAAGAGGCAGGTCCATCAATCGCAATGTTTATTTTTTTCATTCTTTCTTCACCTTTCTTTTTCCATTAAAAAAAACCGCGAGGCGGTTTTTATTTAATTTTGACTTGTTGACCAGGTGAAAAGAAATAATTGTCCAATGTCATCCCATTTAACTCTAACAATTTATCCACCGTGATTCCAGCACGTGCGGCAATTTGATTTGGCCCTTCGCCAGCTAATACCGTAATTGTGTCCCCATTCGCTTCAGATGAAGAACTGCTAGAAGAATCTTCGTTAACACTGCTTGAAGTCGTTGAAGAAGAATCCGCTACTGAACTTTCGGTCGTTGTTGAATCAGTTGTCTCTGATGAGCTTTCACTGCTACTCGTTGCTGACTCAGAAGACTTCGTGGTTTTCGTTTGACTCGTTTCTGTCGTGCTGATTGCACTAGCCGCGTGATTTTTTTGCTGAAAAACCCAAATTCCAGCAATCGTTGGAAGCGCCACACACAAAAATAAGATAAATAGGACAACGGATAAAAATAAATTATTTCCTCTTTTTTGACGATGTTGTGAGGAACGTGAGTACGATTCAGAGGAATCTGGCTCATAGATTGGTTGGTCCCACGGTTCATTTTTATCATGCTCTTCTTGCTCACTGCGCTTATTTCTTCTGTTCAATTTGATTCCCTCCTGCTAAGCTTTCCGAATTATTATACCATAGGGAAACTGCAAGTGGACAAGAAAATCTTACCAAATATTATTCTTTAAAAATTTTTTCCAATATTTCTTCCCATTCATCTTGTCGCTTAGTCTTTTGTTTGCGATGACTGTTTTTCTTTAAATCAAGGGTTGCATCGTGTAAATCACAACAATTATTTGCCTGACCACTGTTCTTTTCACCAAAATAATTCAGTAAATACTTGCGACGACAAACCGATTCCGCCAGATAGCCAAGCATTTGCTGCAACTTTCTTTTCTTCTCTTGCTGATTAGCTTCCATCTTTTGCTGTTCTTTTTGAGAAGCGTGTTTCGTTTCATTGACAGTCGCATGATCCATTGTTCCAGCCATTTTCTGAACCCAGTCATCTCTTGCTTGATCTTGAAAATAATAATGAATCTGCTCATCTCCCTTTTGATAAAAAAGCATAGCAAAACTTTCCTGACCATCACGACCCGCTCTTCCAATTTCTTGTACATAATTTTCAACACTATCCGGTAAATCATAATGAAGGACATAGCGAATATCAGGCTTGTCAATGCCCATACCAAAGGCGTTCGTTGCTATCAAAATTTGCAAGTAATTTTCTTTAAATTGCTTTTGTAATAAACTTCTTTCTCCCGTACTAAGACCACCATGATAATAGCCAATAGAATAGTTCTCGCAGAAATGTCCATACAATTCTTCGACTTTCTTACGTGTGGCACAATAGATAATCGTTGGCTCATCAATGTTCATTAAAAGCTCTTCCAACTCAGCAAGTTTGTTTTCACTTTTTTTTACAAACAAAGCAATGTTGGGGCGATCAACAGAATAAACAAACTCGCTCATTCTACCGGATAACAAACTTTTTTTAATGTCTATACGGACTTGTTCCGTTGCGGTAGCTGTTAAGGCCAATGTAACGGGTGAGCCTAATCGTTTTTTTACTTCCCCTAGTAATCGATATTCTGGACGGAAATCAAAGCCCCACTGCGAGATGCAATGCGCTTCATCAACCACGAATAAAGCAATCTTTTGTCTAGTAAGATGCGCTAAGATTGTGGTATTCTGGATCATTTCAGGACTCATAAATAGAAACTTTAATTCAGATAAATGATTCAACAGGCTCGCTCGTTCTTCAGGAAGAGAGGCGCTATTGATACAAGCTACACGGCGCTCACCCAAATGCAGGATACGGGAAACTTGATCTTCCATTAAGGAAATAAGCGGCGAGACAATGACAACAAGCCCTTCTTTTAAATATCCTACCATTTGATAACAAAGGCTTTTCCCAGTTCCAGTGGGAAGCTGTGCTAATGTATCATGCCCCTCTAGCAAAGAAACGATGGTCTCTTCCTGACCATCGCGAAAAGCTGTTAAACCAAATAATCGATTTAATTCATGCTGTAATTCCATGCTCACGCTTCCTTTGAATTTGATATAGACGAAACAACAAAAAATCAATTGCTTTTCTCTGATTCACTTCATTATACGTTTGTTGCCATACAGGTAATGGACTAGCATCCATCTGTTCTTTCAAAAGTGAGAAATCAAAATAGTCGAAAGGAAAGTTTGGATCATTCACGGCCCATTCAATGACGTGGTCACGAATCGTACTTTCTTTCAGATTTCTTTTAGCGGCTATTTCGGCTAGGGACGCACCCTTTAAAAAATACGCTCTGGTCACCAATAAACTTTGATTCAAGCCCATACGATACCAATCTTTTAGCAATTGATAAAAAAGTAAGTCATTCTTTTTCAAAAAATACTGATAAAATAGATGGGTAGCATTCGCCTGAATCAGTTTTTGTTCCACCTCAGAAGCATCTTGATTGAGTACTTGATAGAAAGTCTCTCCTATATGCATATTACCCGTTATCGTCCTTGCCAATAAGTTGGCTTCCGAACGGGGAAAACTTTGAAATGCCGCATACAACTCTTTAAATAATTCATCTTTGACATCTATTGATTCACTAGTAGCGATTAATTTTTCTACTTCATGAATATAAAAAGAGCCATTCTCCAACCATTGATTTTCATCTGTTGGGACACTTGTCAACCGCTGAATAAGAAATTGTACGAGGCGCCAACCAACACCATCCAATTTGCCAAAACGGTAAAAATTGACATTAGCTGGCAGAAAAGCATAGTAATCTTCCTGTTTGATAGCCGAAGCAACCACCGAAATATACCCTTGAGAATCAATGGTGAGTTTTCTTTTATTTTCCAGTTGCTGACACTCTTTTTGCCATGTTTCATCCCGCAGTTTGGGAAAGCTACCAAAATAAGGAAGCAAATCATAAAAAAAAGCATAACAAATAATTGAAGAAGTCCTTCTACCAATTAATACTTGATAGAGGGTCGTCATTTTCAACTTGTCCTTTTTGTTCAATACCGATAAAATAAATTTATCCACAAAATCACCTCAAGAAAGTAGGTTTATTGCAACCATGTCATCTTATACTTGTTCTTTAGTTAAGGAACGTTGCATTGCGTGTGGGTTGTGTGCTGTCTATGCACCCGCTATTTTTGATTATGATGAAGAAGGGATTGTTCTTTTCCATCAAGAACCGGAAGCAACCCATCAATATATTTCTGAAAATCACTATGCGTCTATTCTAAAAGCTTATCAAAAATGCCCTGTACGCGCAATTCTAATCGAACAAAGCTCGAATCAATCCAACAGACACTAATAGATACGCCAAAAAAAAGCAATACCCCAAAATGCCTCATCGCATTTTGGGTATTGCTTTTTACTAATCAGTTAGTTCTTAATTATAAGGATTGATGCTTAATTGTACCAACTTGTTTTTTTGATAACCAAGGTAGTAATTTGGCATATAAAACCAGAAAAACAAAACTTACTAACATACTTTTGATTAAATTGAATGGTAAGACACCAATCACGACATATCTACCCAAAGACATCCCTAAGAATTGATCGGCATTCATCCCAAAAAATGCTAAATAGATGGGAGTAATCACAAAATAATTAGCGATACTCATAAGAATACTCATCGTTAGAATTCCCGTTAAAATACCTAACGCTTGGTTAAGCGTTTGTCTTGTTTTGCCGCTGTTCTTCATTTGGAAAAAGTAAAAAATAGGGAATGCAAAACTGATTGTTGCTAGAAAACTTGCTACATCTCCAACTAAATTGGCAGGGTCACCTACACCGGTTGTTAATAGATGCAAAAATGAACGCAAGAATGCTGTGGCGATACCAGCTAGTGGACCGTAGAGAAACATGCTTAATAGAACGGGAATGTCACTAAAGTCAACTTTCATAAACGAAAATGCTGGAATAATCGGAAAGCCAACATATTGCAAAATTAACCCCATCGCCGCAAATAACGAGACTGCCACCATTTTTTGTACCTTGTTGTTCTTCATAAAAAATCCTCCTAATAGCTAGGAAACATCTTCACAGAAGCCATTTGCTCGATTCAAAAAAAATACCCTATTTTTCCAAGGGAAAAATAGGGTATTTACTTTGTTATTTTGAACAAAACAAATACGCCCTATCTTCTTTATCCAGACTTTACTGTCGGTATCGGATTTTCACCGATTCGGCTATATGATTACTCATACAGTTCGTGGACTATCACCACCGGTCGGGAATTTCACCCTGCCCCTGAAGACGAACCTTATATTTTTTTTACAAGTTCATTATACAATTTTTTTGAAAAAAAACAATCTTTTTACCTCATTTAGCTATTGAAAAATTGATTCACTTCTTTTTTATGTAGTGCTCGATACTCTCCCGGCTTCAAATTTCCTAGTGTCAAGTGACCGTATTGCTCCCGTTTCAGCTTTTGAACAGGCAGGCCGACAGCTTCAAGCATATTTTTTACCTGGTGATTCTTTCCTTCATGGATTGTTAATTGAACAATGCTTGTTTCTGTTCGGTTATCAACCGAAAGAATTTCGTACTTAGCTGGAGCGTATTTTTCCCCCTTATATTTTAAGCCTCTCGTTAATGGTTTCAAGGCTTGGGGCAACGCAATTCCTTTTACTTTGGCAACGTATTTTTTTTCAATTTCATTTTTCGGGTGCGTTAATAATTGTGAAAACTCGCCATCGTTCGTGAGCAATAATAAACCTGAAGTATTGTAATCAAGTCTGCCAATTGGATAGATGCGTTCGGGCACATCCAGAAAATAATCGGTTACCACCTTACGTTTTTTATCATCCATTACAGCAGAAATGACACCTCTTGGTTTATAGAAAAGATAGTACACGCTACTTTCTTGACTAATCGGAACCCCATCTACTTCCACGCGATCCTTTGCTGAAACCTTGGTTCCTAATTCTCTTACAATTGTTCCATTTACTTTCACTCGTCCCTCTAAAATATAACCTTCTGCTTTTCTTCGTGAGGTGATTCCCGCTTGAGCAATCACTTTTTGCAATCGATTCATTGTTATTCTCCTTCATCTGTTAACTCAGAATGTGTTCCGTCAAACAAATCAAATGGACGATCATCCGCAAGATCTGCTGTCATTTGTTCAATATCGGGAAGCTCTTTTAGACTCTTTAACCCAAAATAATTCATAAAATAATTGGTGGTTCCATAGAGAATCGCTCTCCCTGGCCCCTCTACTCTTCCCATTTCTTGAATTAGCTGTAGTGCAATCAACTTTTGAATGGAGCCTGACGTTTTTACCCCACGAATTGTTTCAATTTCAACGCGTGTGATTGGCTGTTTATACGCAATAATCGCTAACGTTTCAAGAGCTGCCTGTGATAGCTTTGCCGAAAGGGGTGATTGTGCATATTCTTTCAGTAATGGAGCCAACTCTTTTTTTGTTGATAAAACAAACTGATTGCCCATTTCTAAAATAACGTAGGGTGACTGCTCATCCCTTTGAAAGTGTTGATTCAGTAATTGAATGGCTTCAAAAATGGCAGCTGTCGGTTCTTTTAATAGATAACTCAGTTCCTCTATGCCAATGCCTTCTTGCCCTACGATAAAAAGTAGCGCTTCTAGTTCACGATAAGACGTCATTTGTACCTTCTCCTGGAAAAATCATAATTTGTTCGTAACTTTTTTGTTGGATGACTTTGACTTTTTGGTACTTCAATAATTCAAGTAAAGCCATAAATGTCGTAACAATTTCTTCTTTACTACCCGAATCAAATAGTGAATCAAAAGAGCACCCTTGTGACCCATTTAGGGACTTCATTCGGGTTTCAATTGCTTTTATGCGCTCTTCAATCGTCGTTTTATCGGTTGAAATACTTGCCTCAAAAGCTGCTCGTTTCTTTCTTTTTTCTAATAGTTGATGAAATGCCAAAAAAAGATCAATTGTATTCACTTGATTATCTGGTAGCTCCCGCTGAGTTTCCTTAAAGTCATCCATATCCAAGGGTTCTTTGCTATAAAATTGTTGCCGATTTTCAGCGAAGTCAGCTAGCTTCTGTGCGGCCGCTTTGTATTTTTTGTATTCCATTAATTGTGCTACGAGCAGTTCTCTTGGATCCTCTTCAATGTATTCTTCAAAGGAATCTTCCTCTTCATTGATATTGGGCAATAGCATCTGACTTTTGATGGACATTAAAGTAGCAGCCATGACTAAATATTCTCCTGCAACTTCCAATTGAAGCTCTTTCATCGCATGAATGTACCCCATATACTGCCCAGTTATCTCTGAAATAGGAATATCATAAATATCTAACTCCAACTGCTGAATCAAGTGAAGCAACAAATCTAATGGGCCTTCAAATACATCTAATTTCAGTTTCATTTCATTCATAAAAACATGGACTCCTACTTCTTAAGCTCTCGGAAAATATTGTTTGTAGACATCAGTCATTCGCTTTTTCGTGATGTGCGTATAAATTTGTGTCGTTGATATATCGGCGTGACCTAAAAGTTCTTGAACTGTACGCAAATCGGCACCATTTTCTAATAAATGAGTAGCAAAGCTATGTCGCAATGTGTGTGGAGTAACCGTTTTATTAATCCCTGCAGCTCGTACAATAGCCTTCAAATTTTTCCAAATTCCTTGTCTCGTCATTTTTTTCCCATGATTATTCACAAACAAGGCGGTTTCACTCGGATTTTTTTTCACTAAAATTGGGCGTGCATCACTCAAATAGACTTCAATCCAATGAATGGCTAAATCTCCTAATGGTACAATCCGTTCCTTGTCTCCTTTACCAACGGTTTGCAATAAAGCCATATTCAAATGGATATCACTCAATTGAAGTTGAATTAACTCACTCACACGCAAACCCGTTGCATATAAGACTTCTAAAATTGCTCGATCCCGTATTCCTAACACTTTGCGCGTATCAGGAGTATCAATCAGTCGTTCAACCTCTTTTAAGCTTAATGTATCAGGTAACTTTTGCGCTTTCTTCGGTGTATCAATATGTTGCATAGGATCATGATCGGTATAGCGTTCTTGTCTTAAAAATTGATGAAATCTCCTTAAACTAGAAATCATACGCGTGATGGTGGCAGTCGATTTGTTTTCTTTTTTTAATTTTTCAAGAAAAGCAAGTATTAAGTAACGATCCACTTGTTGCCAGTTCTCAATTTGTTGATTGACTACAAACTGATAGTACTGTTTTAAGTCTCGCTCATAACTTGAACGAGTATTCATTGAAAGGCCTCGTTCAATGGTTAAATAATGCAAGTAGTCTTCTATTTGGTCATACATTTCTCTCACTCCTACATTCACTGTCTTATAGTAACAAATTTCCCAGTAAATAGAAAGTTCTGTCATTGGCGAAAAGGAGCTATCTGAACACTTCAAAGCGCGTTTCAAAAAAAACTTTCTAAATGACAACATTTCTGTTAGCACTTAGAAAGTAATCGCTATTGATTCTGTTTCATTTTCTCTTGGCATTGATGACAAATACCGTGAAATGTCAGGCGATGGTCTTTTACTTGAAATTGATACCTTTGCTCGACAACTTCTTCGACTTCCCCTAGTAAATCTTCTTCAATCTCCTCTATATTGCCACATTCAAGGCAAAGCAAATGATGATGAAAATGTTTTGCCCCTTCTTTTCTTAAATCATAGCGTGCAACACCATCATTAAAACTAACTTTATTGACAACATTTAGTTCAGTGAGAATTTCCAATGTGCGATACACCGTTGCTAAACCAATTTCTGGACTCTTCTTTTTGACAAAAAAATAAATTTCTTCAGCAGATAAATGCTCTTTCTCATTTTCCAGTAAAACTAACACGGTTGCCTCTCTTTGCGGCGTTAGTTTAAAACCAGAATCATGCAATTGTTGCTTTGTTTTTTTTAAAGCTGCAATGGTATTCATTACAACACCTACTTTAATTAGAATAATTTTAATTTAGAAATAAAAATTCATAAATCAACTGAAATCATTATAATTTATAACCACAAGTTATACAAGTATTCTCAATTAGATTTTTTTATCAAAATGGTGTAGCCTTCTTTTTGCTCCACCATTTTTGCTTTCATTAAATGGCCTAATGCCCGTTTGAACTGACCTTTACTAATCCCAAATAATTGTTTAATTTCTTCCGGTGAGGAATGATCCGTATAAGGCATTTTATGATCGGCTGCTCGCTCTAAATAAGCAATCAGCATCAAAGCGTCATCGGAGATTGCCTCGTAAACTCTCGGTTTAAGTGAAAGATTTAATACACCATCGGGGCGGATGCCTATGACTCTACCATGAACAACTTCACCTAAGCGAGGCTCTTGGTATCGTTCATTTGGATGAATAAATCCCAAATAGTTTTCTTCAGTTATGAGCAAACTTCCAACCATCTTTAAGCGGTAAATAGTCCCAACAATATTTTGGTTTTTTTGTTCAACATTGGCTTTTTTCGCCATTGCTTGAAACAATTTTTCCTCTGCCAAACTTGCCCAGATGCGACTCTTTTCATCCGTCCACAGATGGACCATCAATCGATCGCCCTTTTTCGGCCATAATTCTCGCATAGCTGGCAATTCATCTAGCGATACCGCGATATCTTTATCTGCCAAACCAATATCGACGAAAACACCTAGGTCACGACGTACTTCTTTCACTTCTGCCCATCCAAATTGATCCTTGCCAATCATTGGGATATGTGTCGTTAGGCAATAATCTTGGTGTTGGTTTTGATAACCAAACCCTTCAACTAGCTCACCTAATTGATGTTCGCCTTCTTTTTTTGATAGTCGAAAAGTGACGCCATTTTTTTGTACATAGTATGCATGATCATTTTCATCAATAATCATGCCATGAAACACTGTAGCTAATAAATCATTCATAGTCTTCTCCTTTTAGGGATGATTTCAATTTAGTTTGAACCATTTCCTTTAAAATAACCTGTTTTTGCGTTGATGGTCGCAATATACATTGGCAAAGCTTTTGAGCTAATTCCTTTCATTAATGCTGATTCGTTGTTCATGGCATAGAGATTATAATATCCCTCGCCATTCTCAATTCGAACTCTTTCAAGATAAAAACCATTTGGAACAATATAGCCCTTGGATATACAACGATTGATTACAAAATCATACATCCCGTCCCCCCAGTTCCAAGCAGCACTCGTTGAATTCGCTAAATCACTTTTTCTTGAGTCAATGATGGGGCGATTTTCTTTATTGGTTGCCGTCGTAGTGTTTAAAATTTGTGTTTTTTCACTGTAATTAGTATTCGCTGCGATTTTTTTCAATAATGTGTCTGTCGTCATTTGCGTCTCTGCTGCTTGATTGGCTTTGGCCTGTGCCGCTTCTTGCGCCGCTTTTGCTTGCGTTGCCTTTTCTTGAGCAGCTTTTTCCTGGGCTGCTTTTGCTTGAGCAGCTGCTTCTTGCGCGACTTTTGCTGCTGTCGCACGTTTGGTCAGCGCAACTTGAACTGGTAAAATTTGTTTCTGTAGTTTTTCTTGCAATGCTGTGTCATACAATGAGGAGATTTGTTGTTTGACATCATCGTAGTTTTTCTGACTAGTTGTTGTTGCCAATTGCCCATTTGACAGGCTTTCTGCTAATTTATTTGCATTTGCGACGGTGCTCTTGGCAGACGCTATTTCTTTTTCTGCTATAGCAACTGCCGCATTGTATGTTTGAGCATACTCCGTTGTACCAGACAAGGTTGTAAATTGAGCATTTTCAACATCTTTGACATGCGCATTCGTTTGAATTTCACCATCTACTAAAATAGGCGTCGTAAATTTTTCATTAAGCGCGTCTATCTGTGTCAATTTTTCCTGTGCCTTTTCTAAGGACTCCTGCACAGATTGATACCCTGGAACCTGTTTCATTTTATTTAATTGGTTTTCAAGAGCCGTTAAATCTGACTGCGTAACTGTTGCTTTCAAAAATTGTTGCTGATTATTCACATAGCTAGCGTTTAACTTTTTAGTAACACTGGCTAATTGTGCTTGCTCTTTCGCTTTTTGCTGTTTTTCAGCTTGGGCTACAGCTTGAACATGGGTGTAATAAACTCCTCCAGAAACGCCAACAGCCAAAATAGCTGCTGCTGCATACCATTTTCTTTTCGCAGATTTTTTGGTTAGTTTTTCTTCTCGAGTAGGTAGGGGATCTACTAAGGTCTCTGTTGCCGATTCCTGTTTTGATCCCTCAGTACCATCTTTTGGTGGTACCTTTTCGGAAGCTTCAGTAAGAGCTGAAGCGTCTTCTTCATTTTGACTTTCTTCTGGAATTTCATCAGAACTAGGCTGTGTTTCCTGCAAATCCTCTTGAGCCAGAGCCGATTCTTCCTCAGGGAGATTTTGTTCAATTTCTACTCGCGCTTTCGTTTCATCTTCTACTACATCTGCTGGCATCGAAGCGTTCTTCTCTGGTTCATTTGAATCCTGAGACACCTCATCGGATTGAATTGACAAATGCTTTCCACTATCTTCTTCAATTGTTTCGCTATTGAAAAGTTCTTCATTTTCTTCTTGTGCTATTTGCTCAAACTCTGCTTTCGAGTCAGTTGTTTGTTCAGATTTGCTTTCTTCCTGTTTTGGTGTTTCCGCCTTTTCCACTTTGGTTTGATTATCTTCTTCTTTTTGCTTCATTAACTCTTCAATTTTGGTTAAGGCCTCCACTTGGGTGCCATCTTTATGTCCACGTATATAGGTTGCTAGAATCGGATTGTCTTCAAATAACTTCTCAATCGAAGCATCAGTTAGTTTTTTTTCATGATCATCGGAATTCTCTAAATCACCATTGGACGCATCGATGGATTGATCTAACTGCTCAATTACCTCGCCGAGAGAGAGATTTTTTAGCTCGGACCAGTTAATATCATCATTTTTTTCTACCGATTGCTCGGTTACCTCTTCATTAGTATGTTGTTTTTCAGTTTGTTGTTTTTCTTCATCTTTTGGATAATTGCTCATTCGTTTTTCGTCACTCCTTTAGCAAACTGCCAATAACCTTATCATACACTAAAAAACAGGTCTGTAAAAGATGAGCATGGAGCCAAGAGAGAGAAAATGCATTGTCTCAGGTTATTTTGAAAACCTACTTGTTCCATTTTTAAAAGATCATAGAAAAAGTACTCCTTCCATCACTAGAAGGAGCACTTTCTTTATTTCCTATTCAAGAAAATCTTTTAATTGTTTTGAACGAGAAGGATGGCGTAATTTTCTTAAAGCTTTTGCCTCAATTTGTCGAATCCGTTCTCTGGTTACCCCAAAGACTTTGCCGACTTCTTCCAGTGTTCTTGTTCGACCATCGTCAATACCAAAGCGTAATCTTAACACGTTCTCTTCACGATCAGTCAAAGTATCTAGAACATCTTCTAACTGTTCTTTTAACAATTCATAGGCAGCATGATCAGCTGGACTCGTTGCTTCTTGGTCTTCAATAAAATCACCCAGATGTGAGTCATCTTCTTCACCGATTGGCGTTTCCAGAGAAACAGGTTCTTGAGCAATTTTTAAAATTTCTCTTACTTTCTCGGTTGATAGATCCATTTCCGCACCAATTTCCTCTGGTGAGGGTTCTCTTCCCAAATCTTGCAATAATTGTCTTTGAATACGAATTAGTTTATTAATGGTTTCTACCATATGAACCGGGATGCGAATAGTGCGTGCTTGATCGGCAATCGCACGTGTAATGGCTTGACGAATCCACCAAGTAGCATACGTAGAAAATTTAAATCCCTTGCGATAATCGAATTTTTCTACGGCTTTCATTAAGCCCATATTGCCCTCTTGAATAAGGTCTAAAAACTGCATACCTCGACCAACGTAACGTTTGGCAATACTAACTACTAAACGTAGGTTTGCCTCAGCTAATCGTTGTTTTGCTTCTTGGTCGCCTTCTTCTATTTTTAATGCCAATTCGACTTCTTCTGCAGCCGTCAGCAATGGTACGCGACCAATTTCTTTTAAGTACATACGAACAGGGTCGTTTATTTTCACACCTGTAGGAGCAGATAAATCTTCTTGTTGAACAGTTTTTTCTTGTTTGCTTGCACTTTGTAAGCTGTGGATAGATGGTTCCCCATTTTCATCAACAACGCTAATTCCGGCATCTTCTATTTTTTGAATTAATTGATCCATTTGTTCTGCATCCAAACTATATGGTGTTGCTAACTGATTGGTCAATTGATCATAAACTACTTGTCCACTGGGCTTGTTCGTTCGAATAAAGTCTTTTACTGCTTGTTCATATGTTGCGTTGGTTTCTTTTGTCATGAAAGATGCCCCCTTCGGTGCTTGCTTAATCTATATTCTTTAATCTTCTGGTGAGATTAACAATCTCCATCGCTAATGTTACTTGTAATTCACCATCGCCAACCTGAGATGCTTGCTGCAATTCATGCTGCTTTTGGTGAATTTTTTGTTGATAAGTGTAAATTTTTAATTGCTTCATCAAGTCATGAAATTCTTGATCCGAGCCTTCTGCTGAATGGTTTGCTGATCCTATTGCAATCATCAGTTCTTTCAAAGCTTCTTCCTGAAGAAAGTCGAGAAATTTTGCATAATCAAAGGACTCCTCCACGTCTAAATAAGTATCCAAAAGAACAAATAATTCTTGGTACTGTTCCTCAGGAAAAACTCCTTCTTGCTGTTTGAATTTCACTCGATAGGAAGTGTCGGTCGTCATTCGATACAGCAATATCTCCTCTGCTTTTTGAAGTTGTGTCTTCTTTTGCTTCAAAGGCATCAGCGGCACAATTCCATTTGGACTATTCTTATTTTTTGCTTGTACAAGCTTTCTTCGCTGCTCGCGCTTAAAAACTTGGAATTGTTGCACAAGTGCTTCACGTTGAACATCGAATTGCATTGCAATTTTTGTTAAATAACTATCTTGCTCTAAAACCGAATCTACATAATTCAATTCTTTTAGAATTTGTTCTAAATATGCCAATTTTTCCTGTTCATTTTCTAAATGAAATTGAGTTGCTAAGTAATCCATTGTGAAAAGAAATGGTGTTAATTGCTGATGATTAAGTACTTGTACAAAAGCATCCCCACCATATTTTCGAATGTATTCATCGGGATCTAGTTTTTCAGGCAGTCGCATGGCACTTAGTTTTAATCGACTATGCTCTCTTAACAGTTCAATTCCACGAAACGTTGCATTTTGACCCGCGTTATCCCCGTCATAGCAAAACAATAATTTCTGAGAAAGCCGTTCGATTTGTTGAATTTGCTGTTCCGTAAGACTCGTCCCCATGGAAGCAACACCATTCTGCACACCTACTTGCCAAGCAGCGATAACATCCATAAACCCTTCAAAAAGAATAATCGTTCCTTCCTTTCGAATGGTAGACTTCGCTTTATCTAAATTAAAAAGAACCTCTCTTTTGTTGAATAAATTCGTCTCCGGAGAGTTTAAATATTTGGGTTGATCCTCTTGGTCTTCAGAATCCATCTCAAACCATCTACCAGAAAAAGCAATCGTCTTTCCTTGACTATTTCGAATAGGAAACATGATTCTCTGATAAAAGCGATCAATTAATGAATGGTCATCTTTTTCGATAAATAAACCAGATTCTAAAAATGACTCTGCTGGTAGGGATTCATTTCGAAAAATACGTTCCAAAAACGTACGTTGCGGTGGCGCAAATCCTATCTGAAATTCTTCAATTGTATCTTCTGTCACTCCACGCTGATGCAAATAATCCAGTGCACCTTGTCCAACTTCAGTATTGACTAAAATATGATGATAAAATTGGACTGCTTTTTCGTGAAGTTGAATCGCTGGGGAAGAAGATGACTCGCCTGTTTCGTGATTGATTTGTCTGAGAGCATTGTCGATAGGAATTTGTTCCAAATCAGCGACCTTTAAAACGGCTTCAGAAAAAGGAATGTGCTCGATTTCTTCAATAAAACGAAAAACATTGCCCCCTTTTCCACAGCCAAAGCAATGAAAAATTTGTTTGTCTTCTGCCACGCTAAATGACGGTGTTTTTTCATTATGAAATGGACACAAACCCAGATAATTTTTACCTGATTTTTTTAATTGCACGTATTGTCCAATCACATCAACAATATTTGACTGTTCGCGAATAGAATCAATAACATTTGAAGGTATCTTTGCCATAAAATCACCTCCAGCCAATTCATAGTTTTAGAAAAACTTCGGTAAAAAATCGCACTAATCAAATTAGCGCGATTAATCATTTGTTTTTTTTACTCTTTCTATCATAACATATTTTTTTGAAGTAGCAAGTTTTTTTGCTTTTATTCTCTCTTTAATTTTATTTGGTAAGTTGTAAAATGAAATGCATAAAGAAATAAACAAAAAAAATCATGTAGATACGTTATACTTAAAAGCGACAAAACCATAAGCATGAAAGAGGTATCTACATGACTAAAGCCAATTATACCACAGAAAATCGTCACTTTAAGCACCTTTCTGACATCCAACGTGGAAAATTAGAACAAATGGCAAAATGTGGCACCTATACACAAGCTGAAATGGCGTGCGAATTAGGAGTCAGTCAATCGACTGTTTCCCGCGAATTGAGACGCGGAAAAACGCGCCAACTTGACTATCAACGTAACTACTACGAACAGTATATCGCGGTCTCAGGTGCACGAGTCTATCAAGAAAATCGCGCCAATTCACATGCGAGAGATCATCATAAGTATTCTGCGGCGTTTCTTGCAGCTTTGTCAGAAAAGCTAGTACCCAAGAATGGGCTACGGCTTCACAGTGTGGATACGTTTGTGCAATCCTATAAGAAGTCGCATCCGGAGGAACGCGTTCCATGCACGAAGACCGTTTATGCGTTGATCAATGCTGCTGTGCTCTCAATTCGTAACATTGATTTACCTATGAAGACCAGGATGCGACCAGGATGCGACCACGAAAGAAAACAGTTTCAGACCCGAAGGGCCGCAATGCTAGACACTTAGGACGCAGCATTGAAGAACGTGCACCAGAAGTACTATCAAGAGAAACCTTTGGACATTGGGAAGTTGATTTGGTCTTAGGCAAAAAAACAAAAAATGAGCCCGTCATCATCACGATGGTTGAACGGAAAACGCGCTACTTTCTCACAAAAAAAGTTTGGGTTCATTGTAAGATGAACTTAGCCACTTTCAAGCAATAAAAAAACGTCATAGCGAAAAATCGTGTATTATTGAAGTTCCAACACAATCAATAAGGAGATTTTC